>JAZSQX010000155.1:0-10617 GCA_045538235.1 Eubacteriales bacterium | reverse complement strand
GCGCGCGGCATCCAGGAGGGGGAAATTCTCATAGTCGGGAACATCCAGCGTCAGATTCATCGCTTTCGTGAAGTCCAGCGCTTCCCCGCGATTCATGGCAACACGGGGCGCGGTTGCGGCATAGCGAATGCAGTCCCGCATATCCGGCACGCCAAGTTGCGCAATCAGCGTATTATCATTATATTCCACCATGGAATGGATTATACTCTGGCGGTGGATGACCACCTGTACCCGATTCTCCGGCATCCCAAACAGGCGCACTGCCTCCATGATTTCAAACCCCTTGTTCATGAGGGTGGCGGAGTCAATGGTGATCTTCTTGCCCATTTTCCACGTGGGATGCGCCAAGGCATCCAGTGCGGTGACGTTTTTGAGTTCCTCCCGCGTTTTTCCGTGGAATGGTCCGCCGGATGCAGTAAGGATGATGTTCTTCACGTCCTCCGCTCTCCGTCCTTCCAGACAGCGGTAAATCGCGCAATGCTCGCTGTCCACCGGGATCATTTCACCACCGGATGCGTTCATGAGTTCAAAAATCCGCTCCCCAATGGCAATAATGGCTTCTTTATTCGCCATGCCGATCCGTTTTCCCGATTTTGCGGCAGCAAGAGCATAGGGGATCCCGGCGAGACCCGCTACGGAATGGAAAATCACGTCGGCTTCTGTGCTCTCGATTCGTGCGAGAACCTCCTTCTGCTCCCACAGAATTTCCGTTTCGTTCGAATCAATCAGCGTTTTCAGTTTTTCCGCGGCTTCCCGGCTTCCGACTGCGGCACAACGGGGGCGAAACTCCTGAATCTGCTTTGCGATAAGGGAGACGTTATTCCCCGCCGTCAGCATTTCCACACGGATTCCCTGCTCCCGCACGATGTCCATCGTCTGGGTTCCCACCGATCCCGTGGATCCGAGAACCACGGCGGAACGCAGATCATAATCGTTCTTTGGCTGTAAATTTACCATGATGAATCCTCTTGCTCTGTCAGATCAACCGTTCTGCCACTAACGGAATCTCGGTGAGGAGATACAGAACGGGGGCGGTCAGCATCACGCTGTCAAAGCGATCCAGAACACCGCCATGTCCCGGGAAAATGTTGCCGTAGTCTTTTACCTGATAGCGGCGCTTGATCATGGATGCCGTCAGATCCCCGATCTGCGAAATGATGGACACCACAGCCCCGGCAGCAGCCATCACGGCATACTGGGGAGACGCATCCGGATTGAAGAAATGGCGGATTAGGATGCCGTATAAAACGAAGGCAATCGCTGCTGACAGGATTCCCCCAATGCATCCTTCGACCGTTTTCTTCGGAGAGACTTCAGGAATGAGTTTATGCTTTCCAAACGAACACCCACAAAAATAAGCGAAGGTATCGCTAACCCACGGGAGGATGAACGCCAAAAGATAGAGATATTTTCCCGTTTCCCGGAGCAAAACCATGCAGGTAAAAGACACTGCAATATAAAATACCCCGGTAAATACGGCAGTCGTGACGGTGTAGTCAATCTTTCCGCGAGAAAACACGGTCGCCGTCAAAAGCACAATGAGATACAATACGCAGGCTGCCAGAAACAGCGGAAGGGTGTATTCATCCGTGAAGTATGGGAGAAGGGGCATGGCAAATCCGAGAAGAAAGGACGGTACCGTCATCCAGTAGCATCCCTTGGCACCGACACAATTCGTCATTTCGTGCACAGAGACAGCGGACAGAATGGCCATAGCGAGAGGAAAGACAAACGTGCCAGAAAAATAGCAAATGGGGATAAATATCAGAATGGCACAGATCGCCGTGATGATTCGTTGTTTCATCTCACTCCCTCTTTCCTACGCTTTTTCATTCGCTTGGGAATCCAATCCACCCCAGCGTCTCTTGCGGCGGGCAAAATCCAGAACTGCCGCATCGACGTCGTCCGTGGTCAGATCCGGCCACAAGCGATCCGTAAAATAGAGCTCTGCATACGCGCATTGCCACAGGAGGAAGTTGGATATCCGCATTTCGTTCCCCGTCCGCACAATCAAATCGGGATCGGGGCAGCCGGCAGTATCCATGGCGTCGCTCAGAGACTCTTCCGTAATGGCTTCCCCGGCTTCCGCCAGTTTTGCCGCCGCCCGAACGATCTCGGCACGCCCGCCATAGTTCATGGCAATATTCAGCCGATAAGAACGTCCCCGAGACTCTTCCTCCACTTTCTTTGCCATTTTTCCGATCTGTTCGCTGAGGGCACCGGGATCTCCGATAAAGCGGAATTCCACATCCTGCTCGTCACCCGCTTGGGCAATGTACTCAATGAACAATTTGAAAATGGCGTTTACTTCGTGCTTTGGACGCTTGATATTCTCCGTGGAAAAGGCGTATACGGTGCAGCACGGAATGCCGATTTCCCGGCAGTAGCGCATGATTTTCTTAAAGTTGGCGGCGCCTTCCTTGTGTCCCGCTTCTCTCGGCAGTCCCCGGCTGTTCGCCCATCTTCCGTTTCCGTCCATAATGAACGCGATATGCCGCAGATTCGCCGCCTTTACCACGTCCCGCACGTTCGTATGATCTGTCTGATTCATAGTTACTCCAAAAATCTGTCACAGTAATCACGCCCAGTTCTGTGACGGATCACCGTTCATCCCCGGGCGCTTGTTCCTTATTACTGTCAGATTTCCATGATTTCCTTTTCTTTTGCGGCGGTAATCGTTTCGATTTCCTTGATGAACTTGTCCGTCATGTCCTGCATGGTCTTGTCGGACTGCTTCTGTTCATCTTCGGTCATTTCGCTGTTCTTTTTCATTGCCTTGCTCTTGTCGTTGGCATCACGGCGAACATTCCGGATGGCGATCTTGGCATCTTCGCTCAGCTTGGCAATGCTCTTTTTGATTTCCTTACGGCGTTCTTCGGTGAGCTGGGGGAACGTGAGGCGAATCACTTTACCGTCATTCACGGGAGTGATACCGACATCGGAGGCGAGAATTGCTTTTTCGATGTTCTTCAGAGTGGAAGCATCCCAGGGCTGAATCACGATGGTTCTGGGGTCGGTAACCTTCACTTCCGCTACCTGAGCAACGGCGGTGGGTGCTCCGTAATAGTCCACCATTACCTTGGACAGAACGGCGGTATTGGCACGACCTGCGCGGATCACGCTGAGGGATTCCTTGTAGACGTCGATGGTCTTGTTCATTTTCGCTTCAAATTCTTTGGTATCGAGTTTCATGGTTTCGTCTCCTTTATATTCTTTATATTTCTGCTGGATTTTCTTATTGCATCACGGGTTCGGATTTCTCGTCGGAGGTGACAAGGGTACCAATTTCTTCCCCGTCGAGGACACGGAGGATGTTTTCCGGATCGGACAGGGCGAACACGTACATATCGATTCCCTGTTTTTCTGCGATAGCGGAAGCGGCAATGTCCGTTGCCTTCAGTTCATTCTTCAGTGCGTAATCGTAGGACACACTCTTAAATTTGGGAACGGTCGGGTCAATGTCACCGTTCTTATCTCTGGGATCCTTGACGTAGATACCGTCGATGTTCTTTGCCATGAGAATTACGTCGGCTTCAATCTCAGCGGCGCGAACCACGGCGGTGGTGTCGGTGGTAACAAACGGCATTCCCAGACCTGCTCCGAAGAGTACTACCTTGCCCTGTTTCATGGATTCCACCGCAGAGCGGAAATCGTAGGGCTTGGCAAATCCGGTCATCCCAATGGGAGACATGACAACGGCATCGCACCCGGCTTTTTCCAGAGCATCTTCCATCCGGAGACAGTTGATCATGGTTCCGAGCATTCCCATCTGGTCCGCTCTCGCGCGCTGTACCCCTTTTCCGTATTCGCCGCGCCAGATATTGCCGGCACCGATAACAATGCCAATCTCAGCACCCATTTCCGTCATCTTCTTAATAACAGCGGCAATTTCGCCTATTTTGTCGTTATCAAAAATGGCACTGTTTGTATGATCTTCATTCTTTACTGCCAGAGCCTCTCCGGACAGCTTCAGAAGAACGCGTTTGTATTTCAGTTTTTTCTCGTCCATCCCATCATCCTCCAATGCATCAAACTTTTATCCCATATATTGTACCTTATTTTTACGGATTTGTAAATAGGATTTTCGTAATTCTCTGAATTTTCCGATCATTTTGAGGCAAAAATCCCCTCTTCCCACCAAAAAAAAGAAGAGCCGACCGGACATTTCTGTCTGATCGGCTGATTTCTGTGTGTTTTTTCGTAGATAAATCGGTGCGACTTACTGAGCCTTACCGGTGAGTCTTGCGATTTCTTCTGCGAAATCGTCTTCTCTCTTTTCGAGACCTTCACCCTTTTCGTACAGTACGAAGGAGTTGATCTTAATATCAGTGCCCAGTTCCTTAGCGGTAGCAGCAACATACTTAGCGATGGTCATGCTGTCATCCTTCACGTAGAGCTGTTCGGTGAGGCAAGCCTTTTCATAGAACTTACCGATTCTGCCTTCTACCATCTTCTGGATGATCGCTTCGGGCTTGCTTGCGTTCTTTGCATCGTTCTTGATCTGAGCGAAGAGGATTTCCTTTTCTTCATTGAGAACGGCTTCGGGAACTTGTTCCTTGGTTACGTAGGTCGGAGGAGTACCTGCAGCGATCTGGAGGCAGATATTCTTTGCAAACTCTGCGAATTCAGCCTTTGCTGCAGCAGCTTCGTCTACGTCAAACTTTACGATAACACCAGCGATGCCGCCGCCATGGATGTAGGTGGAGGTTACGCCGTCCACGATAACAAAGCGGCGGATGTTCATGTTTTCACCGATGGTGAAGATCATGTCCTTGAGCTTTGCTTCTACGGTTTCGAAGGTTTCGTCATAACGAAGAGCCTTGAGGGCTTCTACGTCTGCGGGCTTTTCGGCAACGATTACCTTGAGGATGCCCTTAACGAATGCCTTGAAGGTTTCATTCTTAGCAACGAAGTCAGTTTCTGCGTTTACTTCGATCATAGCAGCGGTATTGCCTTCCACATAAATGTCAACAACGCCTTCTGCTGCGATTCTGCCTGCCTTCTTGTCAGCCTTGCCGAGACCCTTTTCACGAAGAACCTTGATTGCTTCGTCGAAGTTACCGTCGGTTTCAACGAGTGCCTTCTTGCATTCCATCATGCCTGCACCGGTCTTGGTTCTCAGTTCATTTACCATTTTCGCTGTAATAGCTGCCATAATATAAATCTCCTGACTTTTCTTATGATATATTTTGAATTAGTTCTTTGCTTCTTCAGCGTCCTGTGCTTCTTCAGCAGCGGTGATTTCCACTTCTGCTTCTGCGAGCTGTTCGCCCTGCTTGCCTTCGAGAACGGCGTCTGCGATCACGGAGGTGATCAGTCTGATACCGCGGATTGCGTCGTCGTTACCAGGAATGATATAGTCAGCGTCGTCGGGATCGCAGTTGGTGTCAACGATGGCAACAACGGGAACACCCAGCTTCTTGCATTCGAGAACGGCGTTGTGTTCTTTTCTGGGGTCAACAATGAACACGGCTGCAGGAATGCCCTTCATGTTCTTGATACCGCCGAGGTTCTTTTCCAGATTGAAGATTTCCTTCTGGAGAGCAGCCACTTCCTTCTTGGGAAGCATATCGAAGGTGCCGTCTTCCTGCATCTTTTCCAGGTTGCGGAGTCTTTCGATAGAGGTTCTGATGGTCTTGTAGTTGGTCAGCATACCGCCGAGCCATCTTACGTTTACGTAGTACATACCGCAGCGTTCTGCTTCTTCACGGATGGTGTCAGCAGCCTGCTTCTTGGTACCAACGAAAAGGATGTTGCCGCCATCTTCTACGGTCTGGCGAACGAACATATACGCTTCTTCGAACTTCTTGATGGTCTTTTCCAGATTGATGATGTACACACCATTTCTTTCGGTGAAGATGTACTCAGCCATCTTGGGGTTCCAGCGTCTGGTGTGGTGACCAAAATGTACGCCTGCTTCGAGAAGCTGTTTCAGAGATACGATAGACATAATGATGTCCTCCTTCGGTTTTTCCACCATTTCACTGTCCTCTGCCGCCTGGATTTTACGGAAAGCTGTTCAGAGAAGGAGCCCTTCCCTTGTTTCCGTCCATTCAGCAATCGTTATCATTGCCGTGTATTTGGCACCGGGCAGAATTTTCTGTGAAATGTGCGTATTATTTGTGTGTTACTTCACACACAGGGTGTATTATACCATATTTTTTCTTCCATTACAAGTTCTATCGGACTCTTTTTTTGATATTCACAAATATTTTACAATTCAAAACAACAGTCCTCGTTTTCCTTCCCCCCGCTTCTCCCCGGAACAGTCGCATTCCGGTGGGAGTTCCACCAATATGGCATCGTCTCCTATACAGCGGATGCGGCACCACTCAATCTTTCGTACCCTCTTTTCACCGAAGGAAAAACCGTACTCCGACACGATAATTTCGCAGATTTTCCCACAGTTCGTGTCGAGCGTCAGGTCACACACATAGCCGATTCTCCGACCGTTCGCCAGATTGATGACTTCCTTCTCTCTGAGTTTTGAATAAGAAATCGTCATAAAAACACCCCCGGTCATTTTTATGCTGGATCAACCGGAGGCATACAAAAATCCGTATTATTTCTAATACGGATTTTATGTTTTGTAATGCAATCACTGCTGCGGATAGGTTTCGTTGTACCAAGCAGAATAAATACCGATAATGGAGTTCGCTCCGGTTTCGGGATCCTTATCCAAAGCCCCGGATACAACGGGATCTTTCTTGACTTCGTCCTTGAGAGCCTTTACGCCTTCTTCATATTCTTCTACGGTCAGGGCATCCAGTCTCTCCTTGTAGGATTTGGACACTTCTGCGAGCTTTGCCAGCAGTTCTGCGTTTTCCTCATTGGCATAGCCGGGGAATTTGATGTAGGGGCTGGTAACCATGTCACGATTCTGGATTTTACCGTATTCCCAGTAATCCTTGGAGATGCCTTCGCCGGGGTAGGTCATGTAAACGTTACCGGTTTCCAGCAGGTTCATGTTATAATCCTTGCTGAGGATCTTGATGGTTTCGGTAGAATCTTCTTCGGTATAGTCCCAGTGAACACCGCGTGCACCGTACTGGAGAATGGTTCTGAGTTCTTCATTGGTGTTCAGGTAAGTAACCACTTCCATGGAGCGTTCCAGCTTCTTGGTGTAAGCACTTACCGCAAACATCGCACCGAAGATGTCCTCTTCGTCGCAAACAGGCTTCGCGTAGATGGTGACATAGTAATCTTCTTCGTACTCTTCAATAACGGAAGCATCGCCGGAGATTACGCCAACTGCGAACTTTTCGCCCTCCTTCAGAGTACCGTCGCCAACGTAACCGAGCGCTTTCAGCTCCTTCATGAGAAGCACGTTATTCATGTAAGCTGCGGTGTTAAAGAGGTTCTTGGGTTCACACTTATCGTCATACTTCGCGGTGTTGGCGATCTGAGACCCAATAATTGACCATTCGCTTTCGTCTTCGCCCCAGAATACCAGGTTTGCCGTTTCTACTTCTGAGAGAAGCGGGACCACACCCTCCAAATTCTGGTAACCAATATCTTTAATGAAATCACCGCACTTCAGAACGGAGGTGAGGTCATCGGGATTGTAGTCGTACTTGTCAACCAGTTCCTTGTTCACGAGGAGGTACTGATATTCACCAACGGGGTGGTTGTTGGGGATTGCATAGGTACCGCCCACATTCGCAAGATTGAGGAACGTGGGGTAAATATAGGTCTTGAGAATCTTGGAGTTTCCGGAGAGCTCGGTGTCGAGCTGGGAAAGGTAGTTATTCTCAATGTAATAAGTATAGTTTTCATAACCGCGAACGAGGAAGATATCGATCTGGTTTTCTGCCACTTCGGGATACTTTTTAATGGAAATCCCCAGCTCATTGACGATGGTTTCTTCTTCGGTAGCGGCGGGAGTTTCGGATTCAGACTCGGATTCTTCTACCGTTTCACCGTTTGCCTTCTGCTCTTTCAGGGCAAGGCGCTTGCTTTCCGCTTCTTCCTCTGCCTGAAGAATGGCTGCGGCGATATCGTCGTGCTTCTTAAGCATGAGAGCATCGTATTCGTCTGCAGGAACCAGATTCAGCTCGATTGCCGTATCAAACTGTGCCTGGGTAACCGTGTTGATTTCCGCTTCCACAAGGTCGATGGCTTCCTGAGTGGTACCTTCATAAGTAGGGAGCCACAAGCTCAAAGTCATTGAAATGCGGGAAGACTCTTCCGTATCAGCCGTTGCTTCCACGTCTTCTTCGGACGTGCTGGTGCTGCAGCCTGCAAGAGTGCCGAGCACCATAACAATGGCAAGGATGAGGCATAAAAACTTTTTATTCATTTGGGAATCCTCCTCAAAGATTCTGGGTGTCTGAAAAATGCCCATAAAATTCTTTCAATATTGTACACGAAAATTCATAAGATGTCAAGCAGATTTTATGGAACGTCCGCTTGAAATTTCCAAAGATTCGCTTTTTCGATCGTAGTTCCAAGAACGACCGTTGTTAAACTCTTACAATTATTCACTCAGATTTTTGTATCAATTCACCGTTCTATTGTGATTTCTATCCAACCGAACAAGGGCATTTCCATACAATATGCCCATTTTTCCGGGATTTGCAGGAATTTATTCCAGATAATCCTTCAGTCTCTTGGAACGACTGGGATGCTTCAGCTTTCTGAGAGCCTTCGCTTCAATCTGTCGGATCCGTTCTCTTGTGATATTGAATTCCTGTCCCACCTCTTCGAGCGTGCGAACCCGTCCGTCCTCCAAACCGAACCGCATCTTCAGCACCATCTCCTCGCGAGGAGTGAGGGTATGAAGCACTTCGTCGAGCTGCTCCTTCAGAAGCAAATAGGATGCCGCCTCTGCGGGGGTGGGGTTCTCTTCATCGGGAATAAAATCACCGAGATGGGTGTCATCTGCATCGCCAACGGGCGTTTCAAGGGACACGGGATCCTGTGCGATTTTCATAATTTCGCGAACTTTCTCTGCACTCATGCCGATATCAGCCGCAATTTCTTCGTCCGTGGCTTCCCTGCCGTATTCCTGAAGCAATTGACGCTGACTCCGGGCTACCCGGTGCATCGTTTCCACCATGTGCACGGGAATGCGGATGGTACGGGACTGATCGGCAATGGCACGGGTGATCGCCTGCCGGATCCACCAGGTGGCGTATGTAGAGAACTTGTATCCCTTGGCGTAATCAAATTTCTCTACTGCTTTCATTAGCCCCAGGTTCCCTTCCTGGATCAAATCAAGGAACATCATGCCCTTGCCCACGTAGCGCTTGGCAATGCTGACAACAAGGCGGAGATTGGCTTCCACCAGCTCATTTTTCGCCTCCTCGTCCCCTTCCACCATCTTTTGCGCGAGGTACGTCTCCCTCTCGCTGTCCAGAAGAGCGATTCTTCCAATTTCCTTGAGGTACATCCGCACCGGATCGTCCAGTACGAGCCCTTCCTGGGAAAGATACTTTTCCATGTCATCCGAGGTTTTGAGCTGGTCCACTTCACTGCTGATGTCTTCCAGTTCCTCGTCTTCCACAAAATCTGTCAGTTCATCAAAGGAATCGGCAATGTCTTCAAACTCAAGACCTTTGTCGATCCCGTCCATGCCGGACGTCATTTCCTGCGTTTCTTCCGTGGTGTCAAAATCCTCTTTTTTGTATTCCGAGTATAAGCCGTTCATTTTCTCCTCCGATTCACGCTTCTGCGTATCAATTTTGGTAAGGGATGATGCGGACTTTTCCGAACAGGTCGTTGCTTCGCGTGGTTAATTAATGTCGTTCAAGAATCCTTTCAGAATCTTCGAACGGCTCTGGTGGCGCAGCTTTCTGAGAGCCTTTGCTTCAATCTGCCGGATACGCTCTCTTGTAATGTTGAATTCCTTCCCCACTTCTTCCAGCGTACGGGTTCTGCCGTCCTCCAGACCGAAGCGGAGTTTGATGACCATTTCCTCTCTGGGGGTCAGGGTGTGCAGCACCTTGCCCAGCTGTTCTCTGAGAAGCTGATAGGACACGGCTTCCGCAGGAGTGGGGGAGGAGTCGTCCGGAATGAAATCTCCAAGATGGGAGTCGTCTTCTTCCCCGATGGGGGTTTCCAGAGACACCGGATCCTGTGCGGCCTTCATGATTTCCCGGATCTTGTCGGCGCTCATGCCCAGACGGTCGGCGATTTCATCCACCGTGGCTTCTCTGCCCAGTTCCTGCAGCAGCTGACGGGAACAGCGGGACACTCTGTGAATGGTTTCCACCATGTGCACAGGCACGCGGATGGTTCTGGCCTGATCGGCGATGGCACGGGTAATGGCCTGACGGATCCACCAGGTGGCATATGTGGAAAACTTGTATCCCTTGGTATGGTCAAACTTTTCCACAGCCTTGATGAGCCCCAGATTCCCCTCCTGAATCAGGTCCAGGAAGTACATCCCCTTACCTACATACTTCTTGGCGATGCTGACCACCAGACGCAGGTTGGCTTCCACCAGTTCATTCTTGGCGGCTTCGTCTCCCTGTGCAATCCGTTCGGCCAGATACAGTTCTCTTTCAGAGTCCAGCAGCGGAATTTTCCCGATATCCTTCAGGTACATCCGCACCGGGTCATCCACGGCAACCCCTTCTTCCGCCAGGAACTTGTCGATATCTTCATTGTCATCCA
>JAZSQX010000249.1:0-5934 GCA_045538235.1 Eubacteriales bacterium | reverse complement strand
ACATGGAAGAGCTGTGCAAGGTTCTGTCCGATCTGAAAAACGCGGGAAGCGAGGTCATTCTCGTCTCCTCCGGTGCCATCGGCATGGGCATGGGAAAGCTTCGTCTCATCGAACGACCCAAGGCGCTCCCCGACAAACAGGCAGCCGCCGCGGTGGGACAATGCGAGCTGATGTACACCTACGACAAGCTGTTCTCCGAATACAATCACACCGTCGCTCAGATTCTCTTGACGGGCAGTGACGTACGGGACGAACACCGCCGTGAAAATTTCATCAACACAACGGAACGGCTTCTCGCCCTCGGTGCTCTCCCCATCATCAACGAAAACGACACCGTCGCCACGGAGGAGCTTGGCATCGGGGACAACGATACCCTCTCCGCCATTGTGGCATCCCATCTGCACGCCGATCTGCTGGTGCTCCTCTCCGATATCGACGGGCTTTTCACCGCCAATCCCAGAGTGGATCCCGACGCCAGACTCATTCCCGTTGTCTCCGAGCTGACCCCTGACATTCTCGCATCCGCGGGAGGAAGTGGCTCCGCCATCGGTACCGGTGGAATGCAGACCAAGCTCTCTGCCGCCAAGATGGTTATGGATGTGGGATGTGATATGGTGATCGCCAACGGAGCAGACCCCCGCATTCTCTATGATATTCTGGAAGGCAAGCCGGTGGGAACCCGCTTCCTCGGTCAGAAATAAAATTTTGTCCGACTTTTGAATGAGCTTGAGGTTTCATTCACACATTGTTTACGCGGTGCCCGTACTTTCTTTCAATAAAATCTCCCGTTTTTGATTTTTATATGATATAATATACTTGACTCATATTTTTCGGCATATTAACGGTTTTGTTTATGTAAAATCAACACAGTCGATTTTATGGAGAGTACCATCAACAAAAAGGGGAGAGTATTATGACTGTCAGTTTCCCGGAATTTCTGAAAACCATAGCGGCAGGTTCTCCGTTTGTCTGGATTACCGTTCTCCTGACCCTTGCGGTCATTCTGGTCAACGGCTGGACGGATGCACCAAACGCCATCGCAACCTGCGTCTCCACCCGCGCCATGAAACCGAGGTCTGCTATCATTATGGCGGCAGTTTTCAACTTCCTTGGCGTATTCGTCATGACTGTCTTCAATGCCAAAGTCGCCACCACCATCTACAAAATGGTGGACTTCGGTGAAAATGCAGAAGAAGCCACCGTCGCCCTCTGTGCTGCCCTGTTCGCCATTGTGGTCTGGGCAACTGCGGCATGGCTGTTCGGGATTCCCACTTCCGAGAGCCACGCGCTGATCGCCGGTCTTTCCGGTGCCGCCATTGCCATGCACAGCAGTCTCAGCGGCATCAACGGAGAAGAATGGGTGAAGGTGCTGTACGGTTTGATTCTTTCCACTGTTCTCGGTTTTGGTTCCGGCTTTTGCGCCGTCCGTCTCATTGAACGGATCTGCAAGCGCATGGATCGCCGCAAAACCACGGGCTTTTTCAAAGGAGCCCAGATCGCGGGTGGTGCTTCCATGGCATTCATGCACGGTGCCCAAGACGGTCAGAAATTCATGGGGGTCTTCCTCCTGGGACTTTTCCTCTCGACGGGTCACACCAATGTGAACGAATTTGAAATTCCCATCTGGCTCATGCTTCTCTGCTCCATGGTGATGGCGCTGGGTACCTCCATCGGCGGGTACCGCATCATCAAATCCGTTGGCATGGATATGGTAAGTCTGAAAAATTACCAAGGCTTTGCCGCCGACCTTGCTGCCGCACTCTGTCTCCTCCTGGCATCTGTCACGGGTATTCCCGTTTCCACCACCCACACCAAAACCACCGCCATCATGGGAGTCGGCGCATCTCGCCGTCTGTCCACCGTCAACTGGAAAATTGTCGGCGAAATGATGCTGGCATGGGTTCTGACCTTCCCCGGATGCGGACTTCTCGGATTTATCATGGTCAAACTGTTCTCCCTCTTTACTTGAAAAATCCAAAACGCAGTTCCCTGATCCATAACAGATTACCACTTAAAACGATACGGAGGATTCCTCATGGCTAAGAAAACCAAAGATTTTAATTATTTCGAATACTTCAGCGAAGTGGTCTCCATCGCAGTCGAAGGGGCAAAGGCTCTGGAAAACGCCGTGCGCACCTTTGACTACACCACCTTCCCCGAACGCATGAAGGAAATTCACGAGATCGAACATCGGGCAGATCATGCGAAGCACACCATGATCGAAGTGCTGGCACACGAATTCATCACACCCATCGAACGGGATGACATCGTAGAACTGGCACAGGAGTTGGACAACGTAGTCGACTGCATAGACGATGTCGCCCGCTGCATTTACAAATACAACATCCAGACCATCCGGGAAGAAACGCTGGAATACATTTCCCTGATTGTAAAAGCGTGCCAATCCCTGAAGCTCGTCACGGATGAATTCGAAAACTTCAAAAACTCCAGGAAAATCAAGGAATACATCGTACAGGTCAACCAATACGAAAGCGACGGAGACGATCTCCTGTCTGCTTCCCTGCGTAAGCTGTATTCCGACGGCAGCTCGGATCGGGACGTCATCGTCTGGACGAATATGTTCGAGGATCTGGAAAACTGCCTGGACGCCGCCGAGGACTGTGTCGACATCATCGAAAGTGTCATCATGAACAACACCTGATTCCCACAAGACCGCATTCTCGGGCGGTCTTTTTCTTTTGCAAAGGTTTTTATGCAAAACTTTCCACCCCTCCCGGGCAATACAGAAAAATCCTCTCTTGACATATGGGCGCGCAAACTGGTATAATAAGGGTGACGAAATCCGACAAATTGCGCGTGCAAAATCACCGCCATAAACAATCTCCGGAGCTCATCTCCGTATTCTCAAATTCAGCAAATCAAACAGGAGGATTCATGAAACCGAACACCATTCGCATTCCTGCCATTCTGCTGGCTGTCCTGCTGGCTTTTCCCCTCTCACAGGCAGGATTCGCTCACAATTATCCCACGTCTCGGACTTATCAGGACAATTTCAGCGATGTCCCTGCCACCGAATGGTTCTACCCCTATGTCGCTGGCGCTTATGAACTGGGGCTGATCAACGGCAAGACGGACACCGCCTTCCGCCCCGGCGAATCGGTGAATCTGGCGGAAACCATCAAGCTGGCTTCCATCTGCCACGTCCTCCTGACCGAAGGCTCCTCCCGTACCCTCACCGAGACCGGGAAGAACTGGTACGACGCCTACGTTGCCTATGCGAAAAAACACAATATCGTGACGGAGGATTACCCCAATTATCTCGCCTCCGCCTCCCGTGCCCAGGTTGCGGTTCTCTTCTCCCGCGCCATTACGGATTCAGGGGTCACCATCAAAGAAATCAACACCATTGAAGCGGACACGCTGAAGGATATTCCCGCGGGGCTCTGGTACGGAAGCGCCGTGTTTAAGATGTACCGCTGGGGCATCCTCACCGGGGACGGAATGGGATACATCCACCCCGAATCCAAAGTGAAGCGGAGTGAAATCGCCGCCATCGTCATGCGTATCATCGACGAAGCCTGCCGCGTCACCGTGGGAGAATCGTCCGGAACACCCGCCACTCCCACACCCTCCTCACCGTCCGTTCCCAGCGAAAAGGACAACCCCGATCCCCCCACTCCCGAAAATCCCACGAAAGACGACACGCCCTTTACCAATGTTCTCCTTCACCGGGGACAGGCGGCTGCAAAAAGCTTCACGGGTGTCACCTTTCTCGGAGCGGAATTTACCGTCATGGGCGGCGGAACCATTTGCAACGCCTCCTATCAACTGGATCTCGCCCGGGATCTGACCCTCGAAAAAGACAACCTCTCCTTCCGTCTGTACACTGGCGAGGGACTGGAAGCCTTCGGCATTGTCCGGGGCTGGCTCAATGAAGCGGCACGGGGCAAGAACGGTTCCACCATTCGGGAAGCCACCGAGGTGTACGATGCCATCAACGAGCTCTTTTTCCTGGTGGTAAACGGTCAGCGGATCCGGATCACCGAACTGTGGTACACCGATCACGGAAGCTACGTGACCTATGCGTTCTACTTTGATCCCGCAAAACTGCCCGCGAATCCCGAATCCGTGGTTCTGCTCTGCGGCAAGGGAGACGATACCGTCCTCCGGAACAACGGACTCACCACCCTCGCGGATCTGTTAGCGGCACCCGACGACGTTCCGAGCAGCGGAAACACGCCCACAATCAACAAGACAGATGCCTACCATGCGGCGCTGGACGATGCCAAATCCACCGCCAAGTCCGTTCTGTTTGAACATGAAAACACCCGCTGTACCATTCTGTACGGCTCCGGGCTGTATGGGCGCGATGCCTCCGAATACCGGCTGATCTTCATCTTCCGGGACGGCACCACCCAGACCATCGCCACCCAGAAGCTCGCCTCCATTCGCATGAACAACGACGGCAATGTTCTCTACTATTCCATGACCGGTCCCGACGGTCTGGCGATCCAATACGGCATAAATTTTGACTGAATAGCAAAATAACCTGCGGAAATGCGTCCTTTTCAAACGCGTCTCCGCAGGTTTTGTTTATTCCTCTTCCCGCCACTCCAGAATGTCCCCGGGGGTACATTCCAGCGTGCGGCAGATTTTGTCGAGAGTTTCGAAGCGAATGGCTTTGGCATGGCCGTTTTTGAGGACGGACAAGTTGGCAATGGTGATTCCCACCTGCTCGGACAACTCCGTCAGAGTCATTTTCCGCTTTGCCAGCATCACGTCCAGATTTACTACAATCATCGGGCACCTCTCAGACCGTCATGTCGTTCTCTTCCTTGAGAAGAGCGGCTTTTCGGATCAGGTGGGACAGCACCGCCGCACAGACAGAGATGGCAAATCCTACAATATCCGAAGAAAAGGAATACATCCATAGAGGTCCGGACATGGCACCGAGGAGGGAAAATACAATCATACCCACGCGGAAATACACCACGTCAGCCGCCGCGAGAATGGCAATGATCATCATGGAGCGGGCGTTCTTATGGCAGAAGGAATTGTCCCGTCCGATCTCCGTTGCAATCGACCACGCCAGCACCAACGCCGCAAGACAGGGGAGCAGCGTCCCTTCGATGAATACCAGCATGGGAACGTATGCCCACACCACCTCGTCATAATCGCGATAAAGATTCACCAACATGTTTGCTGTATTGGGAACGTAGATACCATAGATGACCACCCCGCACAATAGCGCCAGAATGATCAGCGCTTTCAGCCACAAACTAAGATTCTTTTGCTTCATAAACCGCACCGTCCTTTCTTGATTTGGCATTTTCATTATAGCACAGGAAATACTGTTTGTCAATATGTTTTTATCGTTTTTCGATATGTTTTTTTAAGAAAGTGGGGTTCTCTCTTCCACATCCAAAAACTGCTCAAAAGAAACAAAAAATCCGAACCCGTCTCCTGCTGGGAAGACCTGGTTCGGATTTCTACTATTCCATGCCGGTGGCGGGGGTCGAACCCGCACGGTATCGCTACCAACGGATTTTGAGTCCGTCACGTCTGCCAATTCCATCACACCGGCGTAACTATAAATAATTATACCACAATCTCTGCCGGATTGCAAGTAGTAACGAAGAAAAAATTCCTCAACATCACAAAAAATCCGCCTGCAATCGTCCACCAACGGAATTGTTAATATTGATTCATTTTCTTTTTCTT
Organism: Eubacteriales bacterium; assembly: GCA_045538235.1. Taxonomy (GTDB): domain Bacteria; phylum Bacillota; class Clostridia; order Oscillospirales; family CAG-272; genus UMGS1696. The sequence continues at coordinate 252 of JAZSQX010000249.1, read as the reverse complement.
TATGGTGAAATTCATCTCATTAAGGTGAATTTTGTCAAAAAGATCTTGACAAACCCCGGTTTCTTGTTGTATACTTTTTTCAGTAATGACTCTGTCCATCCGTAAAAATGTTTGAAACAAGGAGATTTCACCATGAAACGCGATGCTTCTTTCTTTCTGCTTATTCTTCTGATTGGCACACTTTGTCTCGCATCCTGCGGCACACCGGAACCGCCCACTGACATTCCGGAAACCGAACCCACCTCCGACACC
>JAZSQX010000135.1:0-4516 GCA_045538235.1 Eubacteriales bacterium | reverse complement strand
ATTACCCCGAAGAAGACATGGGAAACGAGGGGGAAGAGCACATTTCCGCCGTTTTGCACGCCAATTAGTCCGAAATCCGGCAGATTCTCGCTACCTATAAACTGGGCAAAGCCGTGTCCGACGGAGTCCGCTGCACCATCTGCGGCCGTCCCAACGTGGGCAAAAGCTCCCTCTTCAACTGCATCACGGGGGAGGATTCCGCCATCGTCACCTCCATTGCCGGCACCACCCGTGACATCCTCCGGGAAACCGTCTCCTTCGGGGGCGTCACCCTCCGACTCAGCGACACCGCGGGGATCCACGATGCCGAAGAAGCCGTGGAAAAAATCGGCATTGACCGGGCAGAACGGGAGATCCGGGAAGCGGAACTCATCTTCGCCGTCTTCGATCGGAGCGAGCCCCTCACCGACGAAGACCGCCGCCTTCTCGCCCTTCTGAAGACCGCCGCCGCCCCCGTCCTCGTCATCCTCAATAAGTCCGATCGCCCATCTGCTCTGACCGACGCGGATCTGAAAGAATTACGAAATATTCACCCGAATCCCATCCCCATTTCCGCCGGTTCGGACACCGTGAATCCCGCGGAAAACGGGATTGGGGACCTCTCCGCCGCCGTGGCTGACCTCTTCGGAAGCGGACAAGTGGATCTCGCCCGGGATGCCGTCATCTGGGACGTGCGCCAGAGAGAACTGCTCCGCCGTGCCGAAATCGCCCTGTCGGGTGCCGCAGACGGAATTGAGAACGGCGACCCCCTGGACTGCATCTGCACCCTCGCCGAAGAAGCCCTCGCCGCCCTCAATGAAACCGACGGACGGGGCATCGACGAAACCATCGTCGCCGAAATCTTCAAGCGGTTCTGCGTGGGCAAATAATTTCTCATCAATTTCTAATCAAACTTCCCTTTTTTTTTCACCGAAACTCTTGTATAATGGTGACAGAATCCTGCGGAGCAACCTGCCCGCTATGGAAAGAGGACTCTATGGAACACAACGAAATGGTAAAAAAACTCAGCGAAAAGGCGAATCTTTCCCCCGAGATGGCGGAAGATGCTCTCACCCGGGCGAACTGGGATCTCCTTGACGCCATCATTCTCTTAGAAAAAGAGGGGAAAATCGCGCCCCTCACCTCCAGCATGACCACCGTGGAAAACGAAACGGGGTACGTGGAGGTGAAGCCCACCGCATCGGGGAAAAAAAGCCGCACCAGGGGCGAGAAGGACGCCTTCAGCCGGCTGATTGATAAGTGCGTGGAGCTGATTAAAAAATCCATTGACCACAGTCTCATCGTCCGCCGCAACGGGAAGGAGCTTTTAGCCGTCCCCGTGGCGCTGATGATCATTGTGGTTGTCGCAGCCTTCAGTGCCGCCGCTATGGCGCTCTTCATTGGGCTTCTCTTTGACTGCAAATACGCCGTAGAAAAACGCGACTGAGGCGGGGGGGAGAACGATAGGGGAGACGGTCGCTTTTTGAAAAAAGCTCCGCAAAAACTTTCTGACAAGTTGATATATGGGTGTACTGCGCCGCCGTTTTGTTAGCTTTACTTTGAACAACAGCTTACGAGGTACAGCCGAAGCTGGTTAGCTGAAGAGTGAAGTACAGCGAACAAAATGGCGGCGCAAAAACCCCTTACCCCTCCTACCAGAAAGTTTTCGGGGGGCTTGGGGGCATTTCTCGAAAGATTCCCCCATCGTCTCTCCCCACCAGAAAGGATGTTACAATGCACAAAATACTCATTGTAGAGGACGAAGAAAAGATCGCCCGGTTCGTGGAACTGGAGCTGCAGCACGAGGGCTACGAAACCGCCAAAGCCGCTGACGGTCGTGTCGGGCTGGAAATGAGCGAGAGCGGGGAATTTGACCTGGTGATTCTCGACATCATGCTCCCCGGACTTTCCGGCATCGAAGTCCTCCGCCGACTGCGCCGCACCTCCCCCGTCCCCGTGATTCTTCTGACCGCGCGGGACAGCGTGACGGACAAGGTGTCGGGGCTGGACATGGGCGCCAACGACTATATCACCAAACCCTTCGCCATTGAAGAGCTGCTGGCGAGAATCCGCGTACTCCTTCGCGCCAAATCCGACGGCGGAGAGAAAGAGGACAGCGGAAAAATTCTCACCGCCTGCGGAATCGAACTGAATCCCCTGTCCCACGAAGTGACCTATCACGGCACCCCCGTGGATCTCACCAACCGGGAATTTATTTTACTGAAAACCCTCATGGAAAACAAAAACCAGGCCATGACCCGCGAACGCCTCCTCTGCGAAGCCTGGGGCTATGATTACTATGGCGAAACCAATATCATCGATGTCTATGTCCGGTATATCCGCCATAAAACCGCCGACGAAGTCATCCGCACCATCCGCGGCGTCGGCTACATGATCCCAGACGAGGAGGAACGATGAGGGAGACTTTTGAAAAAGTCCCCCTCAAACTCCCCTGAAAACTTTCTGACAAGTTGATATATGGGTGTACTGCGCCGCCGATTTGATAGCTGTACTTCAAACAACAGCTTACAAAGTACAGCCGAAACTTGGTTAGCTGAAGAATAAAGTATCGCTATCAAATCGGCGGCGCACCAAAACCCCTTACCCCACCCTCCAAAAAGTTTTAAGGGGGTTTGGGGGATATTTTTCAAAATATCCCCCTTCGTCTTCCCCCCAAGAATGAGGTATGTATGAGTAGAAAGAAACTACGGAGCCGGTCGATTGAGCGGCGAATGAATGCGGCTTTGGTGCGGCGGAAATATTTTCGGTCGCTGATTGCCGATGTGCTGGTGGTGATTTTGTGTCTTCTTGTGTGGTTTGGCGCGCAGGAGCTGAGCACGGTTCGGACGAACTGGCCGGGCTGTATCCGGGAACGGAGAATCACCGTCACGGAACAATTTGATTTTGCGCGAAACTGGAACCTGATGGAGAACGACGTATTCGCGTTTTTCGTCAATATGCGGTACAACGGCGGCATCTCCTACAACCGAAAATTGCCCTTTGACGGGATCACCTACACCTTCGTGGAAGAAAGCGGGCGAGTCGCGTACAATCCCGTCACCGGAACCCACGACTGGGTGGACGAGACCGTCGTTACCTCCGTCGACATGGGGCGAATTCTCACGATTCTCTTCCTCTCCTTCAGCGCGATCGTGATCTGCCAGACCCTTCACGCCATTTTCTGCACCCTCGCCGGAAGCCGCCTGATCCGGAAATACCTCAAGCCCATTGACGACGTTGCCATGATGGCGGAACGCCTCTCCTCCGAGGGAGAACGGCATACCGCGGACGGGGACGAAATCCGCCGGGCTGGTCGCCGTCACGCCGAAAAGATGGACGACGCCGAACAGGGGGAATCCGGCGAAGCATCCCCCGTTCCCACCACGGATTACGAGGAAGCCATCCACGGACTCACCGATGCCATTGACGGTATTGACGACACCGACGACCGCCTCCACCTGCCCCACACCGAGCTGGAAGGGCTGGAAGCCGCGGTCAATAATATGCTCCGCCGCCTGGAAGAGGGCAAGCGCCGGCAGATCCGCTTTGTGGACGACGCTTCCCACGAGCTCCGCACCCCCATCTCCGTGATTCAGGGCTACGCCAATATGCTGGATCGGTGGGGCAAGGAGGATCCCAAGGTGCGGGACGAAGCCATCGCTGCCATCAAATCCGAGTCCGAGCATATGCGTACCCTCATCGACCAGCTTCTGTTCCTCGCACGCGGGGAAATGGACCGCCACGTCTTCGAAAGCCGTCCCCTCAACGCCTGCGAAATCCTCCGTGAAATCCTCGACGAGAGCCGGATGCTGGACGCGAAGCACGAGTACGTCCTCCACCTGCCCACCCGAAAAATGGCGCTCCCGGCGGGAACCGAAGCCAATCCCCCCGCTAAAACGATAGCCGAATCCTCCGAAAACGCCGTTCGCATTCTGGAATCCACCGATTTTGCGCCAATTCCCGACGCGGATGCCACCGCCAATGCCGAACCTGGTGAAATCCCCCCTGTTTCCCAAATCCCCACCCCTCATGGAGCCCCAACCCCCACCGACGATTGGGAATACGTGGAGGAAGAACCCCTCCCCATCTACGGCGACCCTGCCATGATCAAGCAAAGCATCCGCATTCTCCGGGATAACGCCATCAAATATACCCCCGACGGCGGCGTGATCACCTTCCGCGGCACCGCGAAGAACGGCGAGATCGTCATGGAAGTCAGCGACACCGGCATCGGCATCTCCGCAAACGAGCTCCCCCGCATCTTCGACCGATTCTACCGGGGTTCCAACGTCCGTGGCGATAATGCCGGCGGCAGTGGTCTGGGACTCTCCATCGCCAAATGGATCATCACCGAGCACGGCGGAAGAATCGAAGCCATCTCCAGCCCCGGCATCGGCACCCGCATGACCGTGGTGATGAAGGAACATGAGGAGTGAGGTTTGCCTTTGGCGAGTGAAGTTCGCTTTCGGCGAGTGGAATTGACGACCATTGCGCTGACGGTTTTTGAAGAGAAAATATAAAAAGATGCAGTTTTTGA
>JAZSQX010000236.1:0-7394 GCA_045538235.1 Eubacteriales bacterium | reverse complement strand
CTCTACCAACTGAGCTACAGAGGCATATTGTCTGTCACTCACAACAGACCGACCTGAACGGGACTTGAACCCGTGACCTCTAGCGTGACAGGCTAGCGTTCTAACCAACTGAACTACCAGGCCATTCATGCCAAGCGACTGCCTGACACTATGGAAACAATAGGGCTCGAACCTATGACCCTCTGCTTGTAAGGCAGATGCTCTCCCAACTGAGCTATGCTTCCATTTGGTTTTCGGCTTGACTTCTCTCGCCGACGTTTGATATTATACCACACTCTTCCTTGTTTGTCAATAGCTTTTTCAAAGTTTTTTGTAATTTTTTTGACACAGTATCCGAAGCTCCGGGAAGCGTATGGACTCGAAAAGACTGCACCTTCCGACGCCGTCTTAAGCGGGTTACGGGGCTCGAACCCGCCACCTCAACCTTGGCAAGGTTGCGCTCTACCAAATGAGCTAAATCCGCATGGTGCGATGGACATTCCACCGACACGACCTGAACGGGACTCGAACCCGTGACCTCTAGCGGGACAGGCTAGCGTTCTAACGAACTGAACTACCAGGCCATTTTTTGCGCGCCTCCGGAACCGGAAACACGGTACACAGGAAGAGAAACGCGGTCATCTCTCGTGGACGGTTGCTATTATACCATGTTAAGATCCGTTTGTCAAGGCTTTTTCCGATCTTTTCTGAAATTTTTGCCGAAAAAACCGCCTGCTCTCCGAAGAAAACAGGGCGGTTCCAAAAATACGATTGTTCGTCAGCGGGGAGCGGCAATCCGCTCTGCCCAGTAGTGACCGATGGCATAAAGGAAGCGCAGAGCATCCGTAAAGAGCGCCTTCGGATAGACGCCGAGAACCCGGAACGTCTCAAAGGAAAGGACTCCCTCATAGCCGATGTCCCGCAGTCCATCCAAAAATCCTTCCCAGTCGCACACCGAGCCTGCAGCGCTATAAATATAGGAATACGGAAGCATATGGCAGTCGTATGTGCCGTTGTTTTCGTGAAGATGGAGAACGGTGAGCCGCTTTCCCATCTTCTGCACGTACTCCTTCGGACTTCTGCGCATGAGGATCGCATGACCGATATCGAAGCAGAAGCCAAACACCTCCGCTCCCGCCTCTTCGTTGAGTGCATCAATATACTCGCACGCCTCCTCCGCATCAGCACAGGGACCGTCGTACAGCATTCCGTTCACGGATTTGAACAAATTCTCCAGGCAGATCTTGACCCCGAACCGTTTGGCAGCGGGCATCAGACGGCGGTAGAGTGCCATATTGAGTTCCTTCTCCTTTGCCTTATCGGGATACTTGATGGGATGCACCACGATGGCGGGACAATGCACGTAGGCACAAAGTGCCAGAATCTTCTCCATCGCCATCACAAAATAGTCGTTGTAGTCCTCCCGATTTTCCACCCAGGCGGGGAACGGCGCGTGCATTTGGGAGAACGCCACCCCGTGCTTTTCCGCCGCTTCCTTCAAGGGCTGGAAGAATGTCAGAACTTCTTCTGCCGTTCCGTCGAACACAGTGGGAAGAAGAGTCCCCGATTTCACGATCTGATCCACGGGAACGTAGTGGTCCATATTGAAATCCACCGCTTCAAAGCCCAGAGAGCGAATATACGCAAAACTGCCGTCCGGGTCGTTTTTGTCATACCATCTGGCAGACTGTACTCCTACTTTCAGCATAAAAAACCTCCCTATACTGTAAGTCAATTGTTATCTTTTGCTGTATGATTATAACACGTTTCCCAAAGCCTGTCAAGTCCCTCAGCGCTTATCTTTCCGACGTCTCAGCGTATGTGGTATCAAACCGTTCCCGCCCCCACCAATCGGGGAGCAGTTCTCCCAGCCGAATCGTTTTTTCCGTTTCGAAATCCACGAGAATTTCGACTTCGCCGCTGTCTCGGTCAAGCTGCATCATATACTCCCGACAAGCACCACAGGGGGAGCCCACTCTGCCGTCCGGCATCACCGCCACTACCTTTTCAATCTGATGCTCGCCGTTTGTGATCATATTGGCGATGGCATTCCGTTCCGCGCACATTCCAAGCCCGGATGCCGTGTCGATACAGACTCCCACGTATACGTTTCCCTTCTTCGTTCGAATGGCAGCCGCCACGCCGCCCGCTTCGATAAAGGGGGAAATCACCCGGTCGTTCTGCACCTTCACCGCCGCTTCGTATAATTCCCGCCAGATGCTCATGCTTCCTCCTTGTTCTCGTGGAGATCCCGTCTCATGTACACCAGATTGTCCATGGGGCTGTTGTTGTAGCTGGGGATTTCATAAAAGCCGTATTTCCGGTACATCCCGATGGCGGTCTCGAGAAACGGCAGCGTGTCCAAGAGAATCGCCCCATAGCCAATCGCCCGGGCATCCTCGAAAATCCGCTGTACCAGCATACCGCCAAGATGCATCCCACGGAACGCCGGCCGCACGTACAGCCGCTTCAGCTCGCAGAACCCGTCGTCGATCCGTCTGAGCCCGATACATCCCGCCACGCTGCCGTCCACGATCGCCAGATACAGTCTGCCATGGGGCGTACCGTACTTTTCCTCCAGATGCTCCAGTTCGTCATCGTAATGCTGCTTGTCGAGATATCCCTGAAAGAGGGGTTCTCCCTCCACCAGCATGGCGGTATATTCGGAAAACAGTGCCCGCACGTCTTCCACCCGATCATACGCCGGGATCAATTCGATGTTCATCATCCGTCCTCCCGTCAAAATCAATCCTTAGAAAATGCCCTTGTTGTACCGGATCATGGCAGCAAGGCTCATACCAAGTCCCACGGCAAGCCCTGCGATCAACACCCCCGTTCCGACCAAAAGGAACGCCTGGTTTTCCGTATATACGGTCACAGCAGAAAGTCCGCTGAAAAGCATAGTGGAGCCGCCGCAGATCACGGTACCAAGTCCCACTTTTCTGCCGAATGGAATCCTGTCCTCCTCGGAAACGCAGTGTCTGTGGTAAGAATGAAGGGATGACAAATTTCCGCGCATATTGGAGACACCAAGAATCACGCACAAAACTCCCACAAGAAACGAGCCAATAAATGCCGGCATAGCGAAGATCCTCCTGTTTTTGTTTTCTTACAGTTTTATTATAGCATAATCTGACATGAAAGTAAAGAAAAAAAACAGCACCCACGATTGCGAGTGCTGTGATTCTTCTCTTTGGAGAATTTTCTGAAGGGAAATTCTCGGGCGTACGGCAAGTGTTGTTTGCACTGCCAATATGCCGTATGCGATTATCTCTTGGAGAACTGGCTTGCGCGACGTGCGGCTTTGAGACCGTACTTCTTTCTTTCCTTCATACGAGGGTCTCTCGTGAGGAAGCCTGCCTTCTTGAGAAGGGTGCGGTAGTTTTCATCAGCGAGAAGGAGCGCACGGGATACGCCGTGACGGATCGCGCCTGCCTGACCGGAAATACCGCCGCCGTTTACGTTGGCAACGATGTCAAACTTGCCTACGGTATTGGTAACACCGAAGGGCTGGTTGATGATGAGCTTCAGCGTTTCAAGTCCGAAGTAATCGTCAACGTCCCGGTTGTTGATGGTGATCTTGCCGGTGCCGGGATACAGTCTTACGCGAGCAACGGAGCTCTTTCTTCTGCCCGTACCATAGAAATAAGGTTTCGCACTTGTATACATCAGTCAATTCCTTCCCTTTCCTTACATTTCAACTTCGTACGGAACAGGCTTCTGAGCCTGCTGCTTGTGTTCGGAACCTGCGTAGACCTTCAGTCTGGTAATCGCCTTTGCGCCGATGGCGTTGTGGGGAAGCATTCCCTTGATTGCCAGTTCCATCGCGTATTCGGGCTTTTCGTTCATCAGCTTACCGTAAGAGGTTTCCTTCAGACCGCCGATGTAGCCGGAGTGGGTGCGGTGGAACTTCTGTACCAGCTTCTTGCCGGTGAGAACTGCCTTATCGCAGTTGATGATTACCACGAATTCGCCGCAGTCAACGTGGGGCGTGAATTCGGGGCGGTGCTTGCCGCGCAGAATGTTGGCGGCGGTAACAGCAGTCTTACCGAGGGGCTTGCCGGCAGCATCGATGATGTACCAGTTGCGCTCAACGGTTTCGGGTTTCGCCATGTATGTGGACATACTGATTTTCCTCCGATCGAATGAATAGTGTTAGATTTTTTCGAACGGAGAGATTATAACACTTCTTTCCTGTCTTGTCAAGGGGTTTTGATAAAAAAATCCGATTATTTTGATTTAGATATCGAAAATCTCTCGATTTCTCTTGTTTTTGGCTCTTTTTGCCCGGTTTTCTTCCTTGTAGAGTCCGTTTTTTGCGACGAAATCGAGTGGCATCTTCCCTGCGATCGGCTGCTGGTGTGCAAAATCCCCCGCTCTTTGTTGACAAGATACCCCACTATATGATAAAATAGTAGAAACACTCAAGTCCCACCACGGAAGGAGGGAGTACCCTGAAACGTCTGATTCCGGCTCTGCTGGCAACCCTTGTCCTCTTGTTCTGCTGCGTCGGCATTGTCCACGCCGATTCCGATATTTTATCCGTCTCGTATGCCACCCCCGGCTTCAGCGGCAACGAAAAGGATCGCTTTGCCCCCGGCGGCGACGGCATTCTTCCCCTCAGCATTCTGACCGGCTCCTGGCGGTACGAGGGCTGTGTGGAAATTCAGCGGCGCAGAAGCTCCGGCGGCATCATCACCGCCAACGCCTATATGCCCGACCCCGACAATCTGGAAGCCCACGACTCTCACGATGGCGTGACATTCCACCTCTCCCCCGGGGAAGACAGCATCGATCTCGATGACTACTCCGTTCTCTGCTTCGGCATCACCGTAGATGGCGTGCGCGGACTGGAATATCCCATAACCGTCACCGTCATCTGTGAAAACGGAATCCTCCGCTCCCAGGTCTACGCCACCGCAGGCTCCTGGAATCTGGTGACCGTGGATGTCAGAGAAGGCGGGGGTGCGCTCACCGGGTTATCCGTACATACGGGCTTTGCATTCGGCACCACCCCCTCGAACGTGCGTATCTCCGAGCCCTATCTCGCCGAAGAACTCCCCCTTAACATCTCCTACGCGGAACGCTATGCCTCCGCCAATCTGACAGCCGAAACGGGACGATTTTTCATCCGGCAGGGGCTGGTGCGCCCCAACGCAAACGGCATGGCGTATCTCAGCGGCAGTCTGAACCGCCCGGGATTTTCCGACAGTGGTGCTGCCCTGTATTTCGAAATCTGGCTGGATGGCGTAACGGGGGGCAACATGACCCTCGGTGTCCGGTACATTGGCACGGAAAACGAACAGCGAGTATACAGCCGTAAGATTTCTCTCAGTGCCCACGACGGAATTTACACCGTTCCCGTGGAAGCCCACGGTGCGATTGCCTCCTACTCCCTTCAGTTTGATAACATCACCACGGAAAGCGGCAATTTCACCTTAACCTCCGTTTCCGTCTATGAAAGCGCTCTCGTTCCCCTTGAAGGAGACAACAGCATTGGCTCCGTCTCTTCCATCACGGATACCACCAATGGCGTCCGTTTCGCCGGCACCATGGAGCGCGCCGCTGTCAGCGATTTTTCCGGTGCACGGATCGGATTCTACGCCATTCCCGGGGATACTCCCAGCGATTTGTCCGAAGCGATCCGACTGGGCAGCATCAAGGTCTCCACCCGCTTTGAGCACACCGCTTCCCTGTCGGGCTGTCCCGCTTCCGCCGACACCTGGCTCTTCTTTGCCGCCATCGAGACGGGGGACGAGCTGCTGCTTCTCTCCTCTCCCCGTTACTGCGATATTTCCTCCGCAGCCAATGCCCGTCCTGCGGGTGCCGGTCTTGCGCATGCGGCTCCGGTTGGGGCGTTTGAATCGAATATCACCTACGTGATGGTGGAGATTCCGCTGAACCAACTGCTGACGGGAGATTCCTCCGGCGTCGTATCCTCCTACACCGTATACAATGAAGACGGAACCTCCTCCGCCCGAAAACTGGAATTCAACCGCGCAATGCTGAACGAGCTCGACCGGGACATCCAGTTCTATCTTTCCGCGGGAATCCGGGTATATCTCCGTATCATGGCGGATGCTCCCATTCCGAACCTGACGTACCACGAATATGCAGAAGCCTACACCATCCATCCCGCCGATCGCGCCGCCCGAGAGCAATACGCCGCCATCATCCGCTTCCTCGCCAAGCGTTACAGCCAGGCGGAAGGGTTTGTACTGGGCATGAGCGTCAACTGGGGACGGTACAGCGGTATCGGCTCTTTGGACACAGCGCAGTTTTCCCTGGAACTGGCGGATCTCTGCCGTATTACATACAACGCCGCCACCGACAGCATTCCGGGATGTGCCATTCTGGTGCCCTTCATGGAATACGCCAGCGACGGCAACGCCCAGCACACCTGGACTTCCGAACGCACGTTGGCACTGATGCTCTCCGATGCCCTCAGTGATCTGGGACGAATGCCCTGGAGCTTTCTCTACTGTGTCGACAGCATGGAGGACAATCTCTCCCCCTGGACGTCTCTCAGCCGTCTCCTGTCCGATCTGGAAATCAGCGGTCCCGAGTCCTTTATGGTATACTGTGAAATGGCAGAATCCACGGCACAAACCTCGTTCCGCGCGCTTCCCGCCGCCGAGCGCTCCACTTTCGGCTCTTATATTGCGCGACAGTTCGGCTCCTTTTACGAAAACTGCCGGAAAGCCCGAGCCGCCGCCGTGTTCCTATCGCTGAAAAATCTGTCCCTCACCACGGACTACGACTTCTACTCCGTTCTGAAATACGCGGCAGACGGGGAAGGAAAGGTCTTTGAAGCCGAAGCAGATTCCGTTTCCGCGGATGCACGCATCCCAGATGGAACCTCCTCGGTTACCGTGTGGGACTTCTCTGACAAGCATTACGCCATGGACTGGATTGCGGGGGGCGGGGTCAACTCCTGCGTAACAACGCTGAGTGACCGGTTCTCCCATGCGTACGGCACTCCCACCCGGGTACTCCGTTCGGAGATTTTTCGGGACGGAACGGCAGACAACGGTGCCGCCGGTATCACCATCCGCAATCTGAACAACACGGTGGATCTCACCTCCGTGGACGCCCTGTCCTTTACCCTTTCGCTGAATTATGCCGACCCTGCCACCGCCCGCCGAAACGAGAGAATCACCCTGATTCTCGTTATCGGCACGGAGGATCGCCGGGCAGAATACTACGCCGCTGCTATTCCCGCGGGAGAAATCCGACAATTCGTGTGCGATTTATCCCAGTACCCATACCGCTCCGAGGTGGATTTCATCGGGATTGTGGCGCACGCCCGGGACTCGGTGTATCTGGATCTGGCATCGGTTCAAATGATCAGCCGCTCCATGGACGAAGAGGAGCTCGCAAAGCTGTTTGTCCCCCCCACTGGTCCCCCCCCCCCC
>JAZSQX010000141.1:0-2874 GCA_045538235.1 Eubacteriales bacterium | reverse complement strand
ACGTGAACGGGGTGGAAACCAGCCGTACCCTCGCCTCCGAGGAAGTGACCAAATGGCCGGTGAAGGATAAATACGGGCTGGGCGTGGGGGGATCCTTCGTGGGCAAGGACGGCGTGACCTATACATATTCCCATCGGATGGTGGTGCGCGCGACCTACTACAACTGGGAGGGGCTGACCCACGTCGGGCATGAGGCAGGGAATCAGTCCCTGGCTGTGGACCCGACGGTGATTCCGCTTGAGACCATGCTGTACGTGAAGAACGACAAGTACGATTTCGGGCTCCGTATGGCGGACGATACCGGAGGTGCTGTGAAGGGAGATCTGGTTGACATTTGGATCTCCTCAGCGGACGCGGCGACCATCCACAAGGAATTCTGTGACATCGGCTACCACTACGATATGGAAGTTTACTTCGTTGACTGAGGAGGCGACCTATGGATTTCGAGAGAATGCGGCAGTTCCAGGAGCATCTGGTAAACTGGCGGATTCCGGGAAACGACTGCATGATCCGGCAGGGGCACAAAGTTCTGTACCGCTATCAGGCAGGCTTCCGGGACGTGGAATCCCGTCTCCCCATGGCGGGGGATGAGCTGTATTTCTTCTGGTCGGGCTCCAAGGTGATCACCACCTCTCTGGCATTGCGGCTTCACGAGGAGGGGGCGTTCCTCATGAGCGATCCTCTATCGGCGTATCTGCCGGAATTTGAGGAGATGACGGTGCGCCACATGGTGGACGGCAAGGAAGAAATCGTCCCCGCAAAGAATCCCATTACGGTGGGGCATCTCTTCAATATGACGGCGGGGCTTGACTACAATTTCAACACGCCCGCGGTGGTCAAGGCACGGAAGGATTTCGATGGACGCTGTCCCACCCGGGAGATTGTCCGCGCCATTGCAAAATCTCCCCTGTCCTTCGAGCCGGGCGAGCATTGGCAGTATAGCCTGTGCCACGACGTGCTGGGCGGGCTGGTGGAGGTGCTGGCAGGGAAGCGGCTGCGGGATTACGCAAGGGAAGTGCTGTTCGATCCTCTGGGGATGACGGACACCACGTACAATCTGCCCTCAGCTGACAAAATGGAGCGGCTGGCAACCCAGTACAACTTCCGGGACGATCTGGGCACCTATGTCCACACCAACAACACCTGCGGTCATATTTTAGGACCGGATTACGATTCCGGGGGGGCGGGGATTGTCTCCACCTGCGAGGATTACATGAAATTCGCCGACACCCTCGCCTGTGGGGGAACGTCGGAAAACGGCTACCGCTATCTGTCTCCTCACACCATTCGTCTGTGGCGGACGAACACGCTGAGCGAGACCCAGAGACGGGATTTCAACTGGGAGCAGTTCCGGGGCTACGGCTACGGATTCGGCGTTCGCACCCTGATGGATTCCGTGGAAGGCAGTTCCCTCAGTCCCGTAGGCGAATTTGGCTGGGGCGGCGCGGCAGGAATGCAGGTCATCATCGACCCCGACAACCGCCTGTCCCTCGTCTATATGCAGCATATGCTCAACAGCCAGGAAGTCTACCTCTTCCCCCGCCTGCGGAACGTGCTGTACGGCTGCATGGAGTGAAGGAAAACGATGGGGATCTTTCGAGAAAGATCCCGGGAGTTACGCGAAGCGTTACTCCGCCCCTCAAAAGCTTTCTGGATGGGTGGACTGGGGGTTTCTGCGCCGCCGTTGTGTGAAGGGAAAAATGAAGAAAGCGTATGTTCGTTTGGACGAAGAGAGTTCGTCTTTACGACATACGCTTTTGTTGTGTTTTCTTCTTTATTTATTTCGCGTCATAATCGAACCACGCCCAGCGGTTGTTCCAATCCCGGATTTCGAACCGCATAAAGGTGGCGGCAGGGGAGAAGGGAAGGCGGCTTCGGTGAGATTTCCCCCCATTTCGGAGCGGCAATTTTTCCACGGGTTGGTCGGTGCGGCGAGCTGTTCAAAACCACGAAGGATGGTTTTTCGATTGCATAAAATTCGGGGAGCGCAAGATCTTATTTGAAAAAAGTGGGGGAGACGTAGTAGGGTTCCCCGAGAGCTCCCTCGTAACGATACAGCAGGTAGAAATCCCCTTCGTCGTATTGATTGTAATCCCACTTGGACACGTTCATTCGGAAGGTTCTCTCGTCCGTTCGGAGGGAGAAGTCATACGGCCGTATATTACGGCGTCTTCTGGTTCGGGGATTATAGTGCTTGCTTTCAATAACAGCGGTGATTTCCGTGGGCGTACTCGGATCAAGCACGGTGTTGAAATTCTGGGCAAGAGCACAAAACACTACGGAACAGAGCAGAAGAGAAAGCAACAGAACACCAAGCTTGGACAGGCGCCTTTGAATGGCACTTTTATGGAGATAGCATAGTCCCAGAAGGAGACCGGCGGTGATTCCCAGAATCAAGGGGATTGTTACCAGTATGAGACTGGTTTCGTCAGAGACAGGGACAGTATCGTTCAGTCCAAGTAGCAGATGACCGATCAGGGCAAGGGTGGGATAGTATCCGCTGGCCAGGTCGGATTGATCCTCTCGGGAGGTGAACAGGAGAAACAGCATTCGCCCTGCCATCAGAATGAACAGAACGGTCAGAAGCAAGGATGCCTCTTTCCAGGGCAGAAGGGCAGTTGCCACAAAATAGAGGGGCAGAATGACGGAGAGAAGAATCCGGCTGCTTCGGGAATGCTTCATAACGGGGAGCCAAAGGATGATGAGAAGCCCGATGGACAAAGCGAGCTTTATGACGATGAGAAGGGGAATGCGTGCGCCGGGGAAAGTCTCGTATAAGAAAACCAGTATGAGGAAGCAAAAAGCCCAGGTGGAATGCAGCGTGCGAGTGAGACGAGCCCGGGCGGATGCTTGTGCGTGATACCGGTTGCGGGA
>JAZSQX010000267.1:0-9332 GCA_045538235.1 Eubacteriales bacterium | reverse complement strand
CGATAGCAGCAGCGGCGTCAGCAGCCTTGGTGCAGCCCTTCTTGATTGCGATCGCAGCACCTACGGTGTATGCCCAAACTGCGTTTTCGAAGCAGATCGGCTGGGTTTCTCTTACGATCTTGTCGCAATCGATGCCCTTCGCCAGGGTGATTTCCTTACATTCTTCGTTGGAGGAGATACCGTATTCGGCAAGAACACCCATGATTTTGTCTACGCGTCTTTCATAGCTTTCAAATAATGCCATTGTGTCTTCCTCCTTCCATTACTGCTTGCGGGGGTCAATGTACTTGACCGCACCGTCAAATCTGCCGTATGTACCCATAGCCTTCTGGTATGCTTCGTTGGGTTCCATACCCTTCTTGATGAAGTCCGTCATCTTGCCGAGGGATACAAATTCGTAGCCGATGACTTCGTCGTTGGCATCGAGAGCCATACGGGTTACGTAGCCCTCCGCCATTTCCAGATAGCGAACACCCTTTGCGCGGGTACCGTACATGGTACCAACCTGGGAACGGGTGCCCTTACCAAGGTCTTCGAGACCTGCGCCCACGTTCAGACCGCCTTCGGAGAAAGCAGACTGGCTGCGGCCGTACACGATCTGCAGGAAGAGTTCCCGCATAGCGGTGTTGATGGCGTCACAGACAAGGTCCGTGTTCAGTGCTTCCAGAATGGTCTTGCCGGGGAGGATTTCTGCTGCCATAGCCGCAGAGTGGGTCATACCGGAGCATCCGATGGTTTCCACCAGTGCTTCCTCGATGATACCGTTCTTGACGTTCAGGGACAACTTGCAGGTGCCCTGCTGGGGTGCACACCAACCGATACCGTGGGTGAATGCGGAAATGTCCTTGATTTCGTAAGCCTTTACCCACTGACCTTCTTCCGGAATGGGAGCGGGACCGTGGTGGGGGCCTTTTGCAACGACACACATTTCTTCCACTTCGCGTGTGTATTCAATGCTCATTGTTCAAAACTCCTTTGCTCTTGTGATTTGTTTTACCACCCTTTATTATATAACAAAACTCGCGCAAAATCAATGGTTCCGGGCATACTTCCTCCCATTTTTGAAAAAAATTTACGATTTTTCCTCTCTCCTGTTGGCTTTTGGCAAAAAATCCAGCAAAAATCCGTTCCGGTACATCGGGTTATACAGGAGTAAGGGAAATGATCCCGCATAAAATCCGCCAAGCTCGGGCATACTGGATCTGCGGTACCGTTGTGCCGCAGGAGGTAGAAGATGAATCCGAATCAAAACACAAACGGAGAACCGGTGACGGTGGAACTGCTGTCGGAGATGTACCGGAACGTGACCATGGGAAGCGAGAGCCTTGCCGCCGTGGTTCCCATGATCCGGGACGAAGCCCTTCTTTCGAACGTCACGTCCCAACTGGAGCAATATGCGGACTTCACCAACCGAACGGCATCCCTTCTCCATAAGCGGGCAGTCAAGCCGAAGGAACCGACTCTCATGAAGAAAACCATGACTCGGGGAGGAATCGCCCTGAATACCGCATTCGACTCCTCCGACCGACATATCGCGGAAATGATCGAAAAAGGCACCCGAATGGGCGTGGATCAACTGGAACAAAAGCTCTGCGAATTCACCGCCCACGGCTGCGATCAGGATGCCGCCGACCTGTGCCGCTCCATCGTAGCCTTCGAACGCCGCGAAGCCGACCGGGTCAAGGATTTCATGTGAGTTTTTTTGGGGGAGACGATGGGGATCTTTCGAGAAAGAGATCCCGGGAGTTACGCGAAGCGTTACTCCTCCCCTCAAAAGCTGTTTCGAATGGGATGGACATGGTTTTTCTGCGCCGCCATGGCGTGAAGCGAAATACAAACAACAGCGCACAAAGTTTTCTGTGAACTCTGTGCGCTGTACGATTTTATTCTGCCAACAAAATGGCGGCGCTATTTCCCCTTGTCCCAATTTCCAGAAAGTTTTAAGGGGGCTTGGGGGATATTTTTCAAAATATCCCCCATCGTTTTCCCCATCGTTCCCTCAATTTTTTCGAATTTTGAAAAACCGTCTCAAAAGCGGTACGGCAAAACGGGGACTTTTCCAGATAACCACCTTCATCTCGCCACCTCCATTCCCATGGTATGCAGATGGGGCGGATTTGGTTCGGGTTATCGTTTGCTTGTTACCAAGAGTGCCGCGCCTTCCACGGTGATTTCCGCGTATTCGCCCACCACCTCGTTGCTCACGGCGTAGGGGCGACGGCGCACCAGATTGGCACGATTCAGGGGATAGCGGCATCCGGTTTCCGTAATCACGCACTGATCGAGGGCGAAGACGGAGAAGTATCCCCCCCGGTTTTTCACCGTCACCGTTTCATCCACAATCACCTGCACGGTGTTTTCCCCGTCCATCAACCGCACCTTGATGCCCTGTCGGCGGAGATCCTCCAGATAGAACACGTTGGACAGGGAATGATCAATTCGTCCCCCCGTGCCGCCCACGATGGTGATATAGCGGCACCCGTGATCCTTGGCATACTCGCACGCCAGCATGGTGTCGGTGACGTCCTTCTCGCAGGCGACCCGCAGAATGGTCATTTCCGGAGGCAGGCTGTCCCGGTAGGAGTCGAAATCCCCCATGGTGATGTCCGGCGTCACACCCAGCGCTCGTGCCGTGGCAAAACCGCTGTCCGCCGCAATGGTCAGATCCACCGCCACGGGCAGAAACGGCTTGACTTCGTCAATATTGCAGTACCCGCCCGTGATCACAAGAGCGGTTTTGCTGTCGTTCCTCTTCGCTTCCATTCGGGCACACTCCTTTGCTCTTCGTAAATCCGCATATAGCTGTCGTGACGGGACTCTGCAATCCTGCCGTCCGCCATTTTCTGAAGAACGGCACAGCCCTCCTCCCGCAGATGGGTGCATTTTGTATAGCGGCAATTTCCGAGGCAGTCCGAAAACTCTCGAAAGCTTCCCGCCAATTCGTCATAGGGAAAGAAATCAAACCGGGTGAAATCCAGCATGGAAAAGCCGGGGGTATCGGCGATCCAGAACACGGATCCCCCCACGTCCACGGGATACAGCTCCACATGGCGGGTGGTGTGCCGTCCTCGGGCATTTTTATGGCTCACAGCCCCCGTTTTAAGAGACAATCCCGGGAACAGCACGGACATCAGGGTGGATTTTCCCGCCCCCGACACGCCCGCAAAGGCACCGCTCACATGGGATTCCTGCCCATGCTCCGAGGCAATCTCCCGGATGAAGCGGGACAGGGCGTCAATGCCATCCCCCGTTCTCGCGCTGACGGGAAAGACTCGGTACCCGGCGCTGTGGTAGATGGTCTCGATTTCCGCCATCCGATGGGGATCCAGATCCGCTTTGTTCACCACGATCACGGGTTCGATGCCGTAGTTTTCCGCAATGACCGTCAGTTTGTCCGCAGTGAGAAGATCCGGAGCCGGTGCGGCACAGGGAATCACCGCAAAGAGAAACCGCAAATTGGCAACCGGAGGGCGAATCAGCACGTTTTTCCGGGGGAGGATCTGGTCGATGACGTAGTTCACCTCTGCCCCCGTTTTCCTGCCGCCCCGGGATTCTGCCCGCTGTGCCTCTGCCGCTTCCCGCTTGTCCTCTGCTCCCGCCGATTCGATGACCACGTCATCTCCCACCGTGGGAGTCATATGCTCGCGTCGGAAAATGCCCCGCACATGGCAGAGCACTTCCTCACCGGGTCGGTCAGCACGCTGTACCCCGTACAGTCCGCCCACCCCCCGGGTAATAATACCATGAATTTTTTCCATTCTCAAGAGATCCCCTCGATGCATTTACGGTCGCTCATGTTGTCGTTTTTCCGGATTCCCGCCCCGTCAGTTGAAGTAATCGTTCCCCTTCGGGAAGAAATCCTCATCCTTGAATATTTCCGTTCCGTTTGGATCGTAGCGGTCATCGGGATCTTCGGTTTCCATAAAATCGTCAAACTCCGTTTCCCTGGGATCCTCCTCGTCCGGATCCGACGGGTCAAAGGGATCAAAGGGGTCATCCCACGGCTCCGTTTCCTCGGATTCCGTCTCCTTCACGGGAAACTGTGTGCCGTCTCCGGTGTAATTCGCTCCGCCGCTGACGGTGAAGTCAATCTCCGTATACAGGGGCACTTCCAGCCACGCTTCCACGCTCTGAGTCAGAACGGATCCCGCCGCGCTGTAGGACTTCACGTATTCCACGTCCCCCACCCGGAGTCCCGCTTCCAGAAGCTGCTTCATCGCCTGTCCTTCACTGAGTCCAGCGAAATTGGGTACGGGAATGGTAATGGTGTCCGCGCCATTGCTAACGTAAATGGTCACCGTATCGTTTTCGTGCACCGTGGTTCCTGCGGCAGGCTCCGTGCGGATCACGTGACCGATGCTGTACACGTCGTTCTGCACGTTTTCCACCACAACCTTGAGCCCCAGCTTCCGCAGTTTGGCTTCTACCACTCGGTAGTCCTGCACCGCGTAATCCTCCAGCACGATGGTCTTGGGTCCCAGGCTGATTTTGAAGGTGATGGCACACTTCTGTCTGCCGGGATAGATCTTGCGGCTCTCGTAAGGCTTGGGATCCTGCTCCATGATCATCCCCACGGTATGCTCGTCGCTGTGGACGTATTCAATGGTAGGAACCTCATAATACTGGCTCCCCGTAAACCAATCCGCCAGCTTATCCGTATACCGATGGTTCACGAACTCTTCAATGGTGATTTCCTCGTACTGATTCATGGTGCTGTTGAAGAAGAGCTTGTCGAGCATATAGTACCCGGAAATCCCCGCCGTAATGAGGAACGCGAGGGTCACGCCCATGATAATGGGGAACATGGATTTGCTGACCCGCTTTTTCGGTCTGGGAGCCCCGCTCTGGTTCTTCTCCCGCCGTTTCGCCCTGGCAGACTTCTTCTCCCGGAAAATAATCCGGGGATTTTCTCTCAGCTTTAAGAGATGCCCCAGCATTTCTTCCGCACTCTGGTACCGGGCATCGGGATCCTTCTCCATGGCGCGGAGAATGATCTGCTCCAGTCCCTGGGGAATGTGGGAATTGATCTCCGTGGGTGCGGCAGGCTGATCGTTCACCTGCATCAGTGCCACGGACACGGGAGTCTCCCCGAGAAACGGAAGCCGCCCTGTTGCCATTTCATATAGGAGAACGCCCAGAGAATACAGGTCACTGCGGGCATCGATTTCCCCGCCCTTCACCTGTTCGGGGCTGATATAGTACACCGTGCCGATGGCTTTATCCGTCATGGTGATGGTTTCGGCGTTGGGCAGCTTGGCAATGCCGAAGTCCATGACCCGGATGACACCGTTTTTTAGTAGCATGATATTCTGGGGCTTGATATCCCGGTGCACCACACCTTTTTTATGCGCATGATCGAGAGCACGGAGAATCTGGGTGGTATAGCTGATGATCTCCCGCAGATTGAGGACTTCCCGGTGCTGCATATAGTTCTTCAGCGTGATGCCATCCACGTACTCCATGACGATATACTTGATATTGTCTCTGACGGAAATATCATAGATATTCACAATGTTCTGGTGGGACAGCATGGAGACCGCCCGCACCTCATTGGCAAATCGTTTCACGGACTGCTCATCCCCGGAAATCTCGTCCTTGAGAATCTTCACGGCAACCGTGCGGCGCATGAGTAGATCCGTGGCTTTGAACACCACCGCCATGCCGCCGATTCCGATGACTTTCTCAATCCGGTACCGGTTATCGAAGACCAGTCCTACGTATTTTTCGTACAGTTCCATCTTCGCGTCCGCCTTATACTGTCAGAATCACAGCCGTGATGTTGTCGAGTCCCCCTCTGACGTTGGCGCGGTCGATGAGATCCTCGCAGGCGGTCTGAATATCCCCGGGCTGCCGGATGGTTCCCACCCGTTCTGCAATTTCCTCCGGCTCCACGTGGTTTGTGAGCCCATCGGAGCAGAGAATCAGCGCACTTCCCGCCTTCACACGGCAGATAAAAAAGTCCGCATCCACGGTTTTATTGGTGCCCACCGCCCGCATGATGATGTTCTTTTTATTGGAATGCTTTGCCTCTTCCGCCGTAAGCTGTCCCATATCCACGAGACACTGCACATAGGAGTGGTCATGAGAAATCTGACGGATGGCACCGTCTTCCACCGCATACAAACGGCTGTCCCCCACATTCACCACGCAGACCCGCTCGCCCACTACCACGCATCCCACAAGGGTGGTTCCCATGCCGGTGAGAGTAGGGTCGTTCTGGGCATAGTGATATACCTCCCGGTTTGCCTCCGTAACCGCCTCGGACAGGAGATCCAGAATCTCCTCGTCCGTCATGCCGAAGAAGGAAGCGTTCTCCTGCTCCCGGCGATCCAGCACGCTTCCGAAAGCCGCAGCCGCCACGGAACTGGCAATATTGCCTCCGCTGGCACCTCCCATGCCGTCACAAACCACGGCAAACAGGACGTCCTCGGAATATCTGTGAATCATGAAATTGTCCTGATTGGCAGCGCGTCTCTGCCCGATGTCCGTCTTTCCGTAAAATAACATATTTCACTCCTCGATCTTCTTCCAGTGAATCCCCTCGGGATTCGTCTTCTTTATCTCAACGCTGTCCGGTGTGTATGGTGTCAAAAAGGAAACAGCGTGGGGTTCTGTCAAAGGTTTGTCCGTCTATTAGACGTTTCATTTGTCGGACTGGTTCCCATCCTCCGCCAATTTCTGCAGTCGTAGCTGACCGCAGGAAGCGTTGATATCCGAACCCAGTCTGCGGCGCACGGTGGCATTGACACCACACCGCTGAAGCTCTGCCGCAAAAGCCTGTGCCCGATTCCGCTCCGCCGCATACAGTCCCGTTTCTCTGACCTCGTTTAGGAGAATCAGATTCACGTGACACGGCGCCCGCATCCCCCGACGGATCACATCCGCCAGTCGTCGGGCATCTTCCGGATTGTCGTTCTTCCCTCCGATGAGGGTGTATTCAAAGGAAACCCGCCGTCCCGTTTCATTGAAGTAGCACCGGCACGCTTCCAATAGTTCCGCGATTTTGTACTTCCGGTTGATGGGCATCAGCGTGTCCCGCATCGCATCCGTCGCCGCATGAAGGGACACGGACAAGGTCACGGGCAGCCCTTCCTTCGCCAGATCGTAAATCCGGGGCACGATGCCGCAGGTG
The DNA here is from genome assembly GCA_045538235.1 of Eubacteriales bacterium. Classification (GTDB taxonomy): domain Bacteria; phylum Bacillota; class Clostridia; order Oscillospirales; family CAG-272; genus UMGS1696. The sequence continues at coordinate 2,200 of JAZSQX010000267.1, read as the reverse complement.
GACAGGGAGTTGTGGCGCAGTCCGATTCCCATGCCGTCCTCGTGGGAAATGAGGCGCAGGAAGCGGATCACGTTGTCGTAGTTGTCCAGAGGCTCCCCGATTCCCATCATCACGATGCCGTCCACCCGCTCTCCCGTATCTCTTGCGGCACAGGCAGCCTGCCCGAGAATCTCGGAGGGGGTCAGATTCCGCACCCGTCCTCGGAGAGTGGAGGCGCAGAACTTGCATCCCATGGCACATCCCGCCTGGGACGACACGCAGAGAGAGGTTCCGTGATCGTAGTGCATGAACACGGACTCCACGCATTCGCCATCCGTCAGAGACATGAGGTATTTCACCGTCCCGTCAATCTGGGAGACCAGTTTTTTTTCAATCTTCGGCAGGCGGTAATCCCCCGCTTCCTCCAGTTTTTCCCGGAAAGATTTGGGCAGATTCGTCATCTCCGTGAGAGGGGCGCCCTTTGCCATCCAGGAAAACAGTTGCTTTCCCCGGTAGGGTTTTTCCCCCAGGCTTGCCACGAAGTCGTTCAGTTCCGCCGGCATCATGGACATAAAATCGGGTTTTGTTGTCATATCGTTGTTCTCAGTCTGTTGAATTTTTAAGCGCGCCGGATCATTCGTGCGGCAAAGAAGCCATCGCATCCGTCACGGTGGGGCAAAAACGTCCGCATTCCACCTCCGAGAATGGGTGTGGGACAGAGGGTAAATTCTTCGTTTTCTCCGAGGAACCGCTCCACCACCTCTCCGTTTTCCGCCCGGTTGACGGTGCAGGTGGCGTACAGAAGGATTCCCCCCGGCTTCACGTACCGGGATGCCCCCGTGAGCACCTCATACTGAATCCCGGGCAGCCGCTCGATGTCGGACACGTCCTTATAGCGGATGTCGGGCTTTTTGGCAATCACGCCCAGTCCGGAGCAGGGAGCGTCGCACAGCACCCGGTCACAGGTTCCGACGAGATCCTCTCTCGGCTGGCGGGCGTCTCGCGCTTCCGTCTCAATGATGGAAATCCCCAGTCGTTCCGCCCCCGAACGAATCAGGGACAGTTTGTTTTTGTGGAGATCGAAGGAGAATACCTCCCCACGGTTCTCCATATCCAGCGCCAGGGAAAAGCTCTTTCCCCCGGGGCAGGCACAGGTATCGGCAATCCGTTCCCCCGGCTGGGCTTCCAGTGCTGCGGAGGCAATCCGGGAGGCTTCGTCCTGGACAAACCAGAGTCCCGCCTCCAGCCCCGCCCGTGCCTTTTCCTCGAGGGAATCCACGCATACCACGTGGGGTGCCGTTTTCGATGGGGTACCGCCGCATTTTGCCGCCGCTTCCTCCACGGTAATCCGCAGGGGATTGACCCGCAGTCCCACGTGGGGTTCCCGGTTCAGGGCGGCGAGAAGGTCTTCCAGTTCTTCCCCGGCAAAGGATTTTTCGAAAAGCCGCACCAGTGCTTCCGGCACAGAATACTTCACCGAGAGATAGTTTATGCGATCCGCCGGATCCGGCAGCGTGTACGCCCGGTTTCCCCGGAGGAAAGAGCGGAGAGTGGCATTCACATACCCCCGCTTGCCCCCCGACACCAGCCCGGCGGATTCTCCCACCGCGGCGTGTTCCGGAATCCGATCCATGCAGAGCAGTTGGTACAGCCCCATCCGCACGGCGCATCGCACGTCGGGATCCATCTCTTCCGGCGAACGGCTGGCATACTGCGCCATGACGTGGTCGAGAAAAATCCGCCGCTCCGTCACGTCGTACACCAGTCTCGTATAAAGCCCCCGATCCGCCCCCGTCAGAGAGGACTGCACCAGAGCCGCGCCAACCTCCAGATTGGCATACCGTCCGCTCTTCTCCAGCGAAAGAAGGGAGTCAAACGCCAGAGCGCGGGCAGTTTTCATTTTTGTTTCCGTCATCATCCAATTCGTATGCTTTTGTTTGGTTTCGAAATCAATCGGTCATCAGTCGCGGCGGGAGCGGTTTGTCAGGACAAGAAGCCGCAGAAAATTCCCAATCGCCGTTGCCAGAGCCGCCACGTAGGTCAGCGCCGCCGCAGTCAGTACTTTTTTCGCCGCATTCACGTTTTCTTCGCTCATTCCCGATCCCGACAGCGCCGCTAGGGCACGACGACTGGCGTTGAACTCCACGGGAAGGGTCACCAGTTGGAACAGCACCGCCCCGCCGAAGAGAATCACGCCGATCATGGCGATGGAGGGGAACGA
>JAZSQX010000207.1:0-2944 GCA_045538235.1 Eubacteriales bacterium | reverse complement strand
CGGCCTCTACCACCCCAAGGTAGCGCGCTCCCAACTGCGCCACACCCAGATGAAAGTTCCTGTCTCGCCGACAGCCCTTGTATTATACCACTGACAATCCATTTTGTCAACCCCTTTTTGCAAAATTTTCGGGATATTTTTTTGTTTTTTGCAAAAACGGGGAAATCCGGAAATAATCTCCGTCCCGTTTCTGCGACAGGATTTGAACCCACTTGGACGGTATAATCTTGCCATGGGGGTGAGCGTATCACGGTTTATGCGGATCTTTTGTTTCTCATCAATTTTTCCATGGACTATCTTTCGTTGTATTTCGCATCGAACGTATTGCACCAAGAGAGAAGACGATGGCGTATGGCGATCGCCGCCGGATTTGGCGGATTGTCCGGAACCGTAATGATTTTGTATCCTGTTTGTTCGAACGGGACAATCACCGCTTTCTTAGGGCTTGTTTTTTCAGCCGCATCCGCACGGATCGCATGGGGCAGAAATTCGCCGGGCGTATTCCTGCGACAAGCGGTGGTTCTCTGGGGAACAGGTTCCTTGCTTGGCGGCATCATGACATTTCTTATGTCGCTTGGCACACCGGTTTACGGACAGAAGGAGACACCGTTTTATTCGGCATTCCTGCTTTGCGTACTCCTCTCATCCGCAGTGCTTCGCCTGTTTCAAAATGGACTGTCCAAGAAGTCTGCTGATGTGTCAGTGCGGATCGGCGACAGAACTGCCAGTTTTCGCGCGCTCTGCGACAGCGGTTCTTTTTTGAGGGAGCCGATTTCCGGAGCACCTGTGATTCTGGCGGGGAAAGGGACGCTCGGTGAAATGGGGGAGCACTTATGGGAGCCGGATTCCGGCATGCCAGTCCGGATGATCCCGGCAGAAGGAATTGGCGGCGGATGCCTGTTGGCAGGATTTGTACCAGATTCCGTTGTGTTAAATGGGAAAGAAGTGGAAGCGGTGATTGCCGTGGATCGGGAGCGAAGAACATACGGGGGATTGGATGGCATTGTGCCTGCTGTATTGTGTAAATGATCATAAATACCTACAAGACTGAAAAGGGGGAGCCAATGAAGATAGGAGCATCGATGCTGGGGGCAATCAGCGATTTTCGAACGACGGTAGGAAAGCTGATGCTGGCATTTTACGGAGAAGGGGAAGCGTATTACATAAACGGAGCGGAGGTGCTGCCTCCTCCATTGAATGCGGAAGAGGAATCGGTGATCCTCAGCCGGTTTGACGAGGATCGCTCTCTGGCGGATATCCTCATCAAGCACAATCTGCGACTGGTGGTGTATATCGCAAAAAAAATTCGACGGATGCGGCACGGGGATTGAGGATCTGATTTCCATCGGAACCATCGGGTTGATCAAGGGAGTGAATACGTATAAGACGGATCGCGGGATCAAGCTGGCGACGTATGCATCCCGATGTATTGAGAACGAAATCCTCATGTATATCCGAAAGAACGCCTCCCACAAAGGGGACATTTCCATAGACGAGCCGCTGAATACCGACTGGGATGGAAACGAGTTGCTCCTTTCGGACGTGCTGGATTCCGGGGAAGGTCCGGTGGGACAGGAGCTGGAGCGGCATGAGGATGAAAAAACCGTGCGCGAGGCAGTGGCATCCCTGGAGCCCAGAGAACGGGAAATCATCGAACTGCGGTACGGACTCCGGGGCGGCAGAGAATTGACTCAGAAGGAAGTGGCAGATCGCCTGGGGATTTCTCAGTCCTATATCTCCCGCTTGGAGAAGCGAATCATCTCCCGCCTGCGGAAGCAGATCGCACGGAAGGTTTGAAGCAAGAAAAAATTGCAAAAATCGAAAAAACTTTTTCAAAAACTATTGCATTTTATGAAAACCTGTGCTATAATACAATCCATGTGAGTATCTGTGGAAGAGGTGATATAATGAAAGCAGAAATCCATCCTCAGTACAATGAGGTAACAATCCGTTGCGCTTGCGGCGAAACTGTAACCACACGTTCAACGAAGGTTGATGCAAACGGTGAACTTCGTGTTGACATTTGCTCCAAGTGTCATCCTTTCTTTACCGGTAAGCAGAAGTTCGTAGACTCTGGCGGACGTGTTGATAAGTTTAAGAAGCGTCTTGAGCAGAGAGGCAAATAATTTAGTTGCTCAATCATTGTCCGAGAAAAGTCGTCGGACAGGATCAAGTTTCGGCTTTCGATCCTGTCCGGCTTTTTCTGTCCTCATAAAAAAGAAAGAAACAAGGATAAAGGAGGATGACCATGGAACGAAGTGCAGAAAACAGAGAACCCATGAAGGTGGTGCTCTGTGCGATCTATCCCCAGAACGGAGAGCGGGAATGTGACGTGTCGCTGGGGGAATTGGAACGGCTGACGGAGACCGCGGAGTGCGAATGCGTGGGAATATTGACCCAATGCCGGGAAACGCCCGATGTGCGTACCGTTCTCGGCAGCGGCAAAATCGAAGAATTGCGGGAGCTTTGCGAGCACACGAATGCGGCACTTGTGGTGTTTGACTGTGAACTGTCCCCCTCTCAGATCAAAGCCGTAGAGGACGATCTGGGTGGTGAGATCTCTGTGATCGACCGCAGTATGCTGATTCTCGACATTTTTGCCGATCACGCCAGGACCAGCGAAGGGCGACTTCAGGTGGAATTGGCGCAGCTTCGGTATACCTCTCCCCGTCTCGTTGGGCGAGGAAAAGATCTGTCTCGACAAGGCGGCACGGCATCCTCCGGCTCCGTGGGGGCGAGAGGTCCCGGGGAAACCAAACTGGAAATTGACCGCCGCCGGATCAAGGAAAAAATTGCAGCTCTGGAAGCGGAACTGAAGAAGGTGGAACAAAACCGTTTGACCATGCGCCGCCAGCGGGATAAGAGCGGCATTACCAAGTGCGGGATTGTCGGTTATACCAACGCGGGGAAGAGCACTCTCCTCAACACCCTGACCGGTGCGGGC
>JAZSQX010000070.1:0-6127 GCA_045538235.1 Eubacteriales bacterium | reverse complement strand
CCACGTCGGAAGTCCGGGTCCCTTTTTACTCTTCGTGGGTTTTTATGCTCATCTTATCTCGCACACCACAGGACCACGTATTCGGTTGTTGTTTCAGACGCACGCTACGGCGATAACGGTGACATTCGCAGCCATATCGTGTATCCGGCTCCGCTACACCTTGGAGAATTCAGTCCCAAGACTGAATTCTCGGGAGTAGGGCAACCTGCACCTACAGCCATAGCAGAGCGAAATGCCCTACTCAGTCATCATAGAAAATATCGGAAAACTCGTCGTCGAAGATGTCCGCGATGCGGTCGAATTCCTCGTCGTCTTCGATGGTTTCGAGAATGTCTTCGCCGTTTTCGTCTACGCCCAGCTTGAGAATCACGTATTCGTTGCTTTCTTCTTCGCCGTCTTCGTTCACGGGAATCAGCGCCTTGTATACTGCGCCTTCATGCTCCAGGGTGCCAAGGAGCGCAAAATGATGCTCGTTGTCGTCCTCGTCGGTGAGGGTGTAAATCTCGGGATCGTATACTTCGTCCTCTTCGATCTCGTTCTTCTTGTCGAGGAACTCGTCGTTTCTGTCCATATCGGTTCTTCCCTTTCCGTTTTATTTTATTTTTTGATTTCGCAATTTTTCGCTACGCCTTTATTGTACCGCGAAATTGCGGATTTGTCAAGGGGGCAGGGGGATTTCGGCAATCTCGCGCCTGGAAGTCGGATCCTCTTCCCCTGGGAGAACACAAAAAGAAAACATTTTTCTGTTTTTTCACATTTCGCTCTTGCTTTAGACGGCATTTGTGCTATAATATAGTATGACAAGTTATCCCCGCATATACCCGCGGAAATGGATTCCATCGCTGACTTTTTTGTATGCTGAAAGGATATTTTATGATTCTTACCGAACTGAAACACTGCCTCAGAGCAGGTGACATTGACAACATTCTCCACGACGGGCTGGCTGTCTCCGAAGAGGGGCTCCCTGCCGCCCGGACTCGCCTCGAAACCGCCGCCGACACCTTCGTTTCCCTCTACGGGGACGGGGACATCTCCCTCTATTCCGTGGGCGGGCGCAGCGAAATCTCCGGCAACCACACCGACCACAACCACGGCCGGGTTATTGCCGCTTCCGTCAATCTGGACATCATTGCCGCCGCCAAAAAGACCGACGACGGCATCATCCGCATCCAGTCTGCGGGCTTCCCCGAGGACGTGGTTCTCCCGGAAGCGGTGGATCAGCCGGACGAGAGCAAATTCTTCTCTTCCGCCGCCATCATCGCGGGCATGGAAAAGGCGTTCCTGGGTGCGGGCTACAAAATCGGTGGATTCTCCGCTTACACCACCTCCAGCGTGCTGAAGGGATCCGGCATCAGCTCCTCCGCGGCGTTTGAAGTCATGGTGGGCAACATTTTGAGCCACCTCTACAACGACGGCGCCGTTTCGAATGTGGAAATTGCGAAAATGGCGCAGTACGCCGAAAATGTCTACTTCGGCAAGCCCTGTGGTCTCATGGATCAGACGGCCTGCGCGGTGGGGGGCTTTATCACCATCGACTTCGCCAATCCCGCCGAACCCGTCATCGAAAAAATGAACTTCGACCTCACCGCCGCCGGCTACCGTCTCTGCATTGTGAACACCGGGGGCAATCACGCCGATCTCAACGAGGATTACGCCTCCGTTCCCGCGGAAATGAAGAAGGTCGCCGCCGCACTGGGCGTGTCCGTTCTCAGAGAAACCTCGAAAGAAGCCCTCGACGCCCTTCTCAGAGAAAAGGGTGCGGCTGTGCGAGAAGAATTGGGTGACCGTGCCATTCTCCGTGCATACCACTTCTTCGCGGAAAACGAGCGGGTGGCGGCACAGGTATACGCTCTCCGCCGCGGCGACATGGAAGGATTTAAGGCGGGGGTTGTGGCATCCGGCTCCTCCAGCTTCCGCTATCTCCAGAACGTGTACACCACGAAGAACGTCGAAGAGCAGGGTCTGTCTCTGGCTCTCTGCCTGACGGAAGAATTCCTCCGGGGCACCGGCGGCGTCTGTCGTGTTCACGGCGGTGGATTTGCCGGCACCATTCAGGCATTCGTTCCCGCCGATCTCACCGCCTCCTACGCTGCCCACATGGATTCCGTTTTCGGTGCCGGCGCGTGTCACATTCTCCGTGTGCGCAATAGCGGCGCTGCCCGGATTCTCTGATTTTCGGGAGACGGATATGAAACAGAACCAATCCGGTGACTACGAAAAGGGAAAAGCGGCGCTCCGGCGTCTTCTCATTCTCCTTTTGAATTTTATCCTGATCTACGCCGCCCTCCGTTTGGTGATTGAACTGGCGGGGCGGACGGGGCAGATCTGGCTGTATTACCTGGGCATGACCGTGGTCTCCGTGGCAACGGCGGGGCTGTTCATCGCCTACTTCATTCTCAACGGCTTCACCTTCGAAGGGCGGGATCGCACCTGGGACGAGCTCCCCGAGGCGTGGGACGACGCGAAAAAGCGGGATTTTCTAAAAAAGCTCCCCGCACGGCGAGAAAAGGCGAAATCCCTCCTGTTCGTGATGCTCCCCCTTACCATCACCCTCGCCATCAGCTTTCTTGAGTTATTCCTCCTGGGATGAGGTGAGTCGTATGCTGAAAATTCGCATCATCGCCATGGGAAAATTGACGGAATCCCATTTCCGCACGGCATCGGAGGAATTTCTCCGGCGCTGCGGCAAGTGGTTCCAGGTTTCCGTGGCAGAACCGAAGCCCGAACCCCTGCCCCAGAATCCCACGGAGGGCGAAATCCGCCGGGCGCTGGAGAAGGAATCGGCACGCATTCTCGCCGAAATTCCGCCCCGCGCCGCCGTGGTTGCCATGTGCGTGGAGGGAAAGACCCTCTCCTCCGAAGCCTTCGCCGACTGGATTTCCCGCACGGCGGACAGCGGCATCTCGGAGGTGTGCTTCCTCATCGGATCCTCCCACGGGCTCAGTGACGAAGTCAAAAAGCGGGCGGATCTCCGTCTGTCCGTTTCCCCCATGACCTTCCCCCACGAACTCTTCCGCGTGATGCTTCTCGAGCAGATCTATCGGGCGGGCGAGATCGCGGGCGGTGGGAAATATCATAAGTAACCCGAAAAATCGAAAAGAAGGCGGAATGCGATCGCATTTCGAAAGAATACAACCATGAAATATTTCCTGACCCGCTGGAAAAAGCACAGCAAAAAGATTCTCACCGTCACCCTCGTATTCGGCGTGGCGTTTCTCCTGCTGCTGTACTTCCTCGGGTACTACGATTTCTCCTTCCTCGACCGCTACGTCCTCTTCGGCTGGGCGGATGGGGCTCCCACTGGCTCAAACTCCCCGGTTGGATCGGAAAGCGCCGATCCCTCTTGGGGGAATGCAACGCCGGGGGATTCCATCGATCCCGGACAAAATTCCGTCACCCATCCGAACGGGACGGGAAGCGGGAACCTTTCCTTTTCCAACACCGTTGTGAAGGTCTATGACGGCGCGCGACTGGCGGATGCCCTCATCTTCCTGCCCACGGTGGGGAAAGCGGCGGCACAGGGCTACCTCCCTGCCGATCCCACGGCGGAATATCGGACGGGAGAATCCATTCTTGCCAAAATGACCTACTCCTTCCAGCTTCCGCGAGAGGAAATTGCCCGCGAGGGAACGAAGGATGTCTTCACCATCGTGACCCCCACAGACGGCACGGAGCCCTACGCGGCATGGTCCAAAGAACCCTGTGACATTCCCTCCGTGGAGCTGTACATGGGGTATCTTCTCATCCACATGGGCGAGGATACCATTCTGGTAGATTCCCACGGAACGCCCCTTTGCCGCTACAAGGACGGGCGGTACGAGCCTGCCTACGAGCGGGACAGGGAAGGGCGCCCCCTCTTCTGCCGGGAAACGGAGGACGGGGTGATGTATTTCTACGTCTCCGAGGACGGCACCAGCTTTGTGGGAACCGCCTTTGATCCCGCCGTGGACGGTCGTGGTCTGGCGTTCGACTATCCCGCCGATTACGGGGTGACGGACACGGACATTACGGCGATTCTGGACGAAAAAACGGGACTGTACGGCTACGTGATTTTCGACGAGGAGGGGAAAGTGGTCAACGAGATCACCGAACCCCTTTACACCACGGCGTACCCCTTCGTGGAGGGTTTCGCGGCGGTAAGTACGAAAGAAAACCGGGGCAATCAGTTCTACATCAGCCGCTACGGCTTCAAGGCGTTCGATCTGTGCCGCACGTTCCTGATGACGGAATACGACCGGTACGCCATTGATTTTCTCCTGCCTCCCCTGACCCGGGGACTGGAAAACTTGGGCTTCTACTATTTCGACGAGGGGCTGGTGCGGGTGCGCTGTCAGACCATCGACTACTGGAATTACAACGCCAACGATCTGATCCGCGTGGTAGAGGAGCATGACCGCCTCGTCCGCACCGACGGAACGGAATACATTCTCCCCATCGGCTACGAACTGCGCGGGTATTCCGAAGGACGGATTCTCCTTGAGAAAAGCGGGCAATACGGTTTCCTCTCCGCGGAAGGAGAATGGCTCGCACAGCCCATTTTCTCCGATGCCATCCCCTTCCTCGGCGGACTGGCTGCCTTAAAACTTCCCGACGGACGCTGGGGCATGATTGACCGGGACGGAAATATTGTGCTCCCCTTCACCTACGATCGCATCACGCAGGTTTCCGACGGACTGATTGCCACCTATCGGGGGGAAAACGGCTGGGCGATTTATCGGATCATGGAGAAGGCGGGAAAGGGAACGGAGTCGAAAACCGAGTTTGAAACGAAAGAAACAACAGGAACGATCACCGAAATCATCGAAGAAACGGAATGGAACGTAGAAACGGCGACGGAAACGGAACTGGAAACGGAGTCTGAGACGGAATCCGAAACGGAGTCCGAAACAGAGCCTGAGACGGAAGTCGAGACAGAGCCTGAGACAGAGCCTGAGACGGAATCCGAGCCCGAAACCGAGCCGGAGACCGATCCCGAAACGGAACCGGAGCCTGAAACCGAGCCTGAGACCGAAATCGTACCCGAGGCTGCCCCCGCCGCCAACGCCGCCGTTGCCCTGACGGATCATCTGATTCGCCACGTGATGACGAAGGACTGGATGACTGGCAAAACCTCCTTCTCGGGAGAAGAAATCCAGAAATTTATCCTTTCGCTTTGCTTCGCGGACAATTCGCATCACCCGTACCGGGATATGCTCGTGGCGGTTGACAACGGATTCCGCCTCTCCTTCGAGGATGCGAACCGGATCACCGAGGAGCTGTTCGGCACGACAAACTGGGGCTTCGAGATTCCCAGCGAGGTGGGGCAGAACGGACAGCAATATATCCTTGCGGACGTGTCCGGAGCACGGGCGAGTGCCTTCTCCTACGAGCTTCTGTCCGTTCAGGAAAAGAACGACTTCTTATCCGTAGGTGTCATTCTGAAAAGCGCTCCCCTTTCCGAGGAAGAGGAGGTCTTCCAATACGGATATTACATTTTCCAGTACGAATGGATCGAAACGGATACCGGCGGCTATCTGGAATTCACCTCCCTCACATAACCGCAAAACAAGCGTGCAGCTCCCCCATTTCCGGTGGGATCGCCGCACGCTTTTTTGTTTGCTCCTTTCCCGATTTACCGCTTCGCCACTCGCACGATTCCTGCGGTGATGTCGTCCGATGCCCCTCGGAGTGCCGCTTCACTCACGATCGTCATGGCACCCATCCGCTCGTCTCCCCGGAGGATGCTGGCGTCGTTCGTCATCAGATCCAGAAGCCACGGAGCCTCGTCATAGGAGCGTGCCGCGCCGTCCGACACCATCACCACCGTATCGCCCGCCTCAATATCAAACCGTATCATTTCCGCGTCCAATGCGCGCATTATCCCAATGGGGACCGTTTTGGATTGCAGGCGGAAGATGCTGCCGTTCCGGAGTACAAAGGACGGTGCCGCTCCCGATTTAATGAATTTCGCCTCCCCTGTCACCAGATCGATTTCCGCAATGTCCACCGTGGCAGAGCACTCCCGCTCCGCTGTCCGCACGATCTGGTTCATCATTTTCAGTGCCGTCTCCATCTCCGCGCCCGCCTGAATCAGCCGCGTGAGGAGGGTCACCACAATCCCCGACGTGAGAGCCGCCTCCTTGCCGCT
>JAZSQX010000066.1:0-4566 GCA_045538235.1 Eubacteriales bacterium | reverse complement strand
ATGGCAAACGTGGAAAAGCCCCACGACCAGGGTGTTCTCGCGATGATCGGTGTGTTCATTGACACCTTCATCGTGCTCACCATGACCGCTCTCGTTGTGATCTCCACTCTGTATGCGGGTGACGGCATCCTCGCTTCCGGTTCTGCGGCTGGCGTGGACGGCAACAACATGGCACAGCTTGCCTTCGGTTCCGTATTCGGCACTACCGCCGGTAACATCTTCGTCGCCATCTGCCTCTTCTTCTTTGCTTACTCTACCATCCTCGGCTGGAACCTCTTCGGTAAACTGAACGTGGACTACCTCTTCGGTAAGAAGGGCGTGATCGTATACTCTGTGATTTCGGTTGCGTTCATCTTCCTGGGCGCGATTCTGAAGAACGACCTGGTTTGGGCTCTGATGGATATGTTCAACAACTTCATGGTACTCCCGAACGTGCCTTCTCTCATCGCACTCTCCGGTCTGGTTGGTGCGGCGGCACTGGCTGTTAACAGCAACAAGAAGAAAAACTAATTCTCAAAAAGGGAAATTGCGTTGCACAGGTGTGCTGCGCCCGGAACTGAGTCATGGATTTTCTTCTCAAGATCGTGAATACGATCAACAATTACCTCTCAGACTATATCCTCGTATTTATTCTGATTGGTGCCGGTTTGTTCTTTACCATCAAAACAAAATTTGTTCAGATCCGTTGCTTCGGCGAGGGAATGCGGAATATGTTTGGCAGCTTCTCCCTCCACGGAGCGAAGCATGAGAAAGGCATGAGTTCCTTCCAGGCACTCGCCACCGCGATTGCTTCCCAGGTGGGTACCGGCTCCATCGTCGGTGCTTCCGGGGCGATTCTCGTGGGTGGTCCCGGCGCGATCTTCTGGATGTGGGTTATCGCCTTCTTCGGAATGGCAACGATCTACGCGGAAGCGGTTCTGGCACAGCAAACCCGTGAAATACACGACGACGGTACCATCGTGGGCGGTCCCGTGTACTATATGAAGCGGGCATTCAAGGGCAAGCTGGGAACATTTATCACCCACTTCTTTGCCATCTTCGGAGTCATCGGCTTCGGATTCATCGGCAGCATGGTTCAGTCCAATTCCATCAGCGTCACCTGCAACACCGCATTTGGAATCCCCACCTGGGTCATCGGGATCGTAGTGGCTCTCGCGGCAGGATTCGTATACATCGGCGGCGTGAAGCGTCTGGCTTCTGTTACCGAAAAATTGGTGCCCCTTATGGCGTTGCTTTATATCCTTGGCGGTCTCGTCGTGGTATTCGCCAGAATCCGGTATATCCCGGAATCCTTCGGGATGATCTTCCGCTATGCGTTTGATCCCCAGGCGATCATTGGCGGCAGCGTTGGTATGGCGCTGAAAACCGCTATCAGCCAGGGCGTAAAGAGAGGTCTCTTCTCCAACGAAGCGGGGATTGGTTCCACGCCTCACGCACACGCCATTGCACACGTGAAAAAGCCCCACGATCAGGGGGTTCTCGCCATGATCGGTGTGTTCATCACCACCTTTGTGGTCGTGACCATCACCGGTATCGTGCTGATTTCCACGCTGTACGTGGATAACGGGATTCTCATGAACGGCCCCGTGGACAGCATCAACAGTGCCAATATGGCGCAGAAGGCGTTCTCGACCGTGTTCGGCGACACCATCGGCAATCTCTTCATTTCCGTGTGCCTGTTCTTCTTCGCTTTTTCGACCATTCTCGGATGGAATCTGTTCGGTAAGATCAATTTCATCTACCTCTTTGGCAAAAAGGCAACCATCGTCTATTCTCTCATTGCGGTGGTATTCACCTTCCTCGGCTGTGTGCTGAAGAACGAGTTTGTATGGGCACTCATGGATCTGTTTAACAACTTCATGGTGCTTCCCAACGTACCGTCCCTCATCGCGCTGTCCGGAATTGTGGTGGCATCCGCTCTGGCGGGATCCCGCTATGCAAAGAAGCCGTCCGATCTGCCTGCCGAAAATACCTCTGAAAAAGCAGAGTAAGGGGTTTGTTTCATTCCAATAAGCAAAACTGCCGCATACAGGGATTCGTTCCCCGATGCGGCAGTATTTCATTTTTCAGACGATGCGGATTCCTTCTCGGATGCCCGTGCCGCATCGATGGCGGATTCGCCGAAGATGTACGATACCACGGATAGGGCGGAGGTGACAATTCCCGCGATCTGGGCGTAGTCGTTTTCCTCCAGCCCGAATGCCGCCGCAACGCCGAGAATAATGCCGCAGATGGCAGTCCACAGCTTGCGGGAGCTGAGTTTTCGAATCAGTGGATTCATAAGCCGATTCTCCTTTCTGTTTTGGTGCGGGGGTGGATGTGGATCCGAACCCCGCCCTATTTATTTTATCAGGATCTTTGCGAGACGGTGCAGCATGACCGCCATTTCCTCTCTGGTGCAGGGATCCCGCAGACGGAGATTGCCTCGCTCATCCCCCAGCAGAATGCCGTTTTCTCTGGCAAAGCGAACGCCCTCTTCCGCCCAGGAGCTGGGAACGCTGTCTCCGTGGACGGGTGCAAGTTCCCCTACAGCGTTCAGAATTCCCAGATAATCTGCGGGAGAGAGGGGAGCATTGTTCCGCCGCACCTCCAAATGCAGATGGGAACCCGTTACCCGTCCCGTGGCACCCTCCACACCGATGGGGGTTCCCGCTGTTACGGTATCTCCCGCCTTGACCCACCGCTCCGCCAGATGGCAGTAGTAGATGACATAGCCGTCATCCCCCGCAATGGCGACGTAATTCCCCCATTCCCACGTTCGGTCCGCCGGGTCGGTCACGATTTGGGAAACCAGTACGGTACCGCCCCGGATAGCACAGACTGTTTTGTCCTCCCCCACCAGGTCCAGCCCGCTGTGGAAGATTCCCACTTCCCCCGTGATGGGATCGGTACGGACTCCGTAGGGACTGGTGATGCGGAAAGCACTTTTATAGGGCAGCTCCATGTCAGCCCTCCTTTTCTTTTCGGATGTCGGGCAGGGAAAGGGTCTGCTCGTAGAGAGCCGTCGCCACGTCATTTCCGCCCAGATCATGATATGCCGCATAAATCCGCTTCAGGGACTCCTTGGCATAAATCGGGCAGTATTCGTCGGTGCCGTAACGCTCGTGACAGGCGATGATTTCCGCCCGGAGCAGGCACTGCACCCCGTCCCTGAGGGCGTTTTCCCGTTTGCTCTTCATGCGGAGAAAGGTGGTCACCCCCGATACCGCCGCACCCAGCACAAAAGGAAGCGCCCAGCGCAGTAAAATTTCTGTAAGCAATCGATTCCTCCTCTCTCACCCACGGGCTTATTCTACCACAGCGGCGCGGAAGTTGCATCCCGGATTTGTCCCGGAAAAGTCCGAGGAAAGTCTCAATCTTCCTGCGAAAACGGCAAAAAGTCAACGGAAAAAGGGGATTTTTTTGCCGCATTCTGTGGAAATTACCGCAGGGATCGTGTATAATAAGAGAAGAACAAAGCGTATGATAAAGTGAGAGAGACGAGGAAGAGGGATTATGGCATTCTGTTACAACTGCAAGAAGGAAATTCGGGACGATGAGAAGACCAAATTGTGCGACAGCTGCAAGCGGGTACTGCTTCCCTTTGTGAAATTCATGGATGCGTCTACCTCCTCCGCGGTGCGCCGTCTGGTGCAGAACGAACGGAATCTGCGGAACGCGGGTGCCACCGACAGCGGGATGGAATACCTGCTCCGGATCTGCGAGCTCCATGACAAGAAGAAAATGGAAGAGCGGGACAGACGGAATGCGGCAAGGCAGGAGGCGGCTGCGGCAGAATTGGCGGCGGTGCGGATGCCGGATCCCACGGAGGAGTTTTATTCGGAAGTGGAAGTTCCCCTGGACGAGCCGCTCAACTTGATCCGCAAGCCGTACGGGGGACTTTTGACAGCCGTGCAGGTGTTGTTTGGTGCCGCCGGCGTGGGATTTTTGGTTATCTTTGTCCTCGGACTCACCGGCGAAACGATCGAATGGCAGATTCCCGAGCTGTGCGGCGCAGGGGCGTGTCTCGGCGGGATTTATGCGGCAGGGATCGTGAAAAAACTGATTCGAGACGTTGAGGAATTGAAAAAACACTTTCGGTAATGGGAAAACTGGATTCTGGGGAAAGCAGAACGAAAGGATCGAACGATATGAAACAAAATTGGGATTATGATATTGCCGTGATCGGCGGCGGGCCTGCGGGGTATACGGCGGCGCTGTATGCGGGTCGCGGCGGATACCGGGCGGCGGTATTTGAAAAAGGCTCTCCCGGCGGGCAGATGGGTATCACCTCGGAAGTGGAAAACTACCCGGGATTTGAGCGGGTGGACGGTTTTACGCTGGCGGCAAAGATGATGGAGCAGGCAGAAGGCTTTGGCGCGGCGCACATCTTTTCCGAAGTGACCGACGTGGTTCTGGAAGGAGAAGAAAAGCGCATCACGACAGCAGACGGGAAAACCTATACCTGCGGCGCGGTGATTGTGGCGGTTGGCGCAAAGCCCCGTCTCTTGGGAATCCCCGGGGAAGTGGAATACACGGGTCACGGCGTGTCCTATTGCGCCACCTGCGACGGAATGTTCTACCGGG
>JAZSQX010000188.1:0-7978 GCA_045538235.1 Eubacteriales bacterium | reverse complement strand
ATCCCTGTGAGGAGATTGCTCCACGCACCTTTGGCGGAAGACACGCTCCCCGAGATAGTTTCAGACGCTTCAAGAGCTGTCGTTCCTGTGATGCCTATTTCGGTCTGTACGATGTGAATTGCTTTCACAATATCGGCAAACCCTGCCGTTAAATGCCCCACTCCGTCTATAGAAAACTCTGCAGTATTGGCAAACTCTTCGTTGAGACTTGCTGCATCCTCCAAAAGCCTGTACATTTCGGCAGAAGAGCCAGCATACCCAAGTTTCAGATTGTCAAGCATGGTGTACGTACCACGTGCGAAACCGGAATATGCGTTTTGCAGCATCGATATATCGGTACCCATCTTGTTGGCATTGTCCGACATATCCGTGATAGCCATGTTTGCGTATTCGACAGCCGACGCAGTGTCTCCCTCCAGGGATTGTAAAAGGGACGCCGCAAAGCTCGTGGCCGTCTCCATATAACCGTTGGCCGACATTCCGGCGGTCTCGAAGGCGTATGCCGCGTACTGCTGAAGCTCATCTGCGCTCTCTTTGAAAAGCGTTTCGACACCACCTACAAGCTGCTCGGATTCCGCAAAGTTTTCAATCGCCGATTTGGTAAGCGCCACAACGGCAGCAGATGCCGTACCGACGGCCGCTGTTCCGATCTTGGCCGCAGTTTCCAGACCAGAACCCAGTTTATCCGCAATGGTTTCAATCTGAGACGATGCCCGGTCATCCACGCCGATTTTTACGAATAGTTCCAGCAGATTCAATCTACCACCTCCAGACCGGCACGCTCAATCACGTCAGCAGCGATTTCATCCCCTGTTCGGGTGTCCTTCGCCTTCGGATGGAGGATGTCATCAAAGTCCGCCTTGATATAGCCGCCTCCGCTGGCTTTTGCGGTGTTTTCTGTGATCACCCTGGCGCACCGTGCGATATAAAGACGATACAGTGCATCTTCTGCATCCTGCTTGATCTTGTGCGGAAGGGTCACGAGAACCGCCCTGGCGCTCATCATGCGCGGATACGAAATAAGGGAGCGAATCACTCGCTCCCCTCCGAATCCACGCACGATTTGAAAAAATCAATCAAATCCTTGTCCTTCGCCATGTCGCGGCACTGCTTCAGGGTGACGAGCAGATTCTGTTCCGCAATGGCATCCGCGTCCTTTCCGTTCAAAACGCCCAAGATGCCAAATAAATCGGATTTTCGCTTTTTCAAAACGATCGGCACCAGCTTTGTTAACTTCTGGGCACCGATGGCAAGGTATTCCGCCCTGTTGATAACAGACTTCGGGTCAATCGCGCGCCGAAGCTCCGTGAGCAGTTCATCATCGCTTGCAATGTTTGCGATGTGCGGCGTAAGCTCGCAAAGCACGTCCGACGCCCGGTCGGTTGTGAGTTCAGATAGCTTCATCAGGTCGTACCTCCTGCCTTAATAAATATCTCAAACGGTACAGTGTCGATATCTTTGATGGAATAATGTGCCTTGAACACAAACTCGAAATGCCCCGTCTCGTTATCTCCGGACCGACTCCTAAATCCTCCAGTGGAAAGCGTATTCATCATGTGAATTGCGATAAATCCGCCGTTCGATTCGCTGTTTTCGTCCGAGTAGTCCCCGATCCACCAGATATCCTCGAAATCATTGATGTCCAGGTAATTACGAGGGACGATTTTGGTACTGTCAGACGTATCGATATCCGCCGCCGCCAGCATACTTTTCGCCGATGTCGCGGTGATGGTGACGAAGGTACCGCTCATTTCTACGTCCCACCCATCTAAAATCATCAGCTCCTTGGTGTTCTTCTGGCAGTTATTGATACCTTTTCCGATATCGGAAATGCAAGGAACCGCCGAAAAGCTGGTGCCTCCGCTGGTGGCACCGACAATGTCCGTCTTGCTGAACGTCGCCGTGGCAGGGGCGAAGTTCCGCACCAGAACACCGGCGTTCAGCTGAAGCTGTTCGAATGTGCTTTCGGGAATTTTTGTGAATTTCAAATCATTCCTCCGTTAGTCTGCGGTGATGTATTCCGCTGTGATGTTGATGTATTTTCGCTTAATCATGTCGTCCGTTTCGTCTCCCATGTTTTGGGTGAATGGAGATCCGCGGCGAAGCCATACAGCCCCACCATCGCACGGAATCATTCTGCCGGATCGACCGATGAATGTGCTGATTTCCTCCGCTTTTGCGTTCGCCGGACGCCACGAGGTGTCACGGTACCAGAGAGAGGCAACCATGGAAACGTCTGCGCTGAAGGAATCCGTTACCAGCTCGTAGGTGATATACGGAAATTTCGGGGCATCCGCTCCGGTCGGTACGGCATTTTCTTCGAACGCATCCAAACCGAACGAAATCCAGAATGCCTGGATCGCTGCCGCTTTTGTCATACCGGTGTCCACTCCTCTGCTGTCACCTGCGAAATGCGGAACGATGCCCGTGCAGGTGTTTTTTTGTCGTCTCCGTCGGATGTCACCCGGAAGATTTTGCCGTCGGACAGCCGTTTGAAAACATCATGATATTCCAGACCCACACCGAGAGGCAGAGTGACGGTGTAGAGCGACGTCACACCCTGCTTTTCCGCCGCTCGCGCTTCCATGGTCGTTTCAAATGTGATCGCCGCCTCGAAGTTGACAGATTCTGTCCATGTGGTGAGGTATCCGCCCTCTCCGTCCGGCTCTCTCTTTTTATCCAGCATGACGCACGGTGTCATGGATTCGTTGAGAAGACTCATAGTTTCCTCCATCTCGCCAGACGGGACCGGAATGCTGTCCGCCAGCTGTCGCATCCGTCTGCCTTTGTGTAGGCGTATCCGCCGAAGGATTCGGACGCGTAGGGAGAATGTACCGCATCACGGTATTTTTCCTCCCACGCGCCGATCTCGGATACCAGAGCCTCCACATCCGGCGGAACCGCCATCGCCCAGATTGCTCCGTCAAACGTCTCGTCCACCAGTTCCGATGTCGGATACTGCCAAACGCCATCGTTGAACACCGAGCCCACGATGCGGAAATACTGTCCATCTGCCAACCAAGGGAGGTCAATTATTCCGCTCGTGATCTCGTATGTCCCGATGTGCTTGTCGCTGTCAGATCGCACGAACCAGTTTCGAAGATGGGCACACAGCTCCGTCAGAATCATGGTTTTCTTATTCCTCGCTTTCTGCGCCGATGGTTCCCTTGACAACGCCCTCCGCGTATTCCACGAGGAACTGGATGCCATCCATCACAAGGGATTCGATCTGTGCGCGTTCCTCATTCTGGTATCCGGACTTGATGCCTACAAAGCCGGTTTCGTCCGTGGTCAGGCTGAACGCGTCCGCAAGATCACCGTTCATCGTGAGGTAGTACATGATGATATTTTCTTTTGCGGTAGCAACAAACGTGCCAGCAGTCACGTGGGAATTCATGACGACCGTGCCGAGCCCGAGGAAATCCTCAATGTAGTTCATACCGAACGCAGTCTGAACGGTGATGGTCGCCGTGCCAAGATACTCCGCGACGTCAAGAGGGTTGAGAAAGTATACCGGCGCAACAGCGTCATCCTCAAACTTCACCTGGAGCTGACCCCATGCGTCTGCGAGAGCCGCCTGAAGGGTCGAGCCGGATGCAGTAGTGCTTCCGGCAATTTCGCCGTTCATGAAACTGAAGAAAGAGGTTCTGATTCCCTTCTGCACGTCGCGGAGAAGTGCAGCGTCCGTGTCAAGAACTGCCGCAGAATAGCCGGATTTCTTGATGCCCTCCGCAGACACAGCCTTGCGCCACTTGCGCAGGGTGATTTCACCGACCGGAGTCTTCGTGGTCTCGTACTTGGAGAGAGGGATGATGTCACCCTCTGCAACGTTACCGTCCTGGAGCGTGCCGGTGACGGAGTAAACGTACATCGTGGTACCTTCCATCATGGGGATCTTGCGGGTTACGCCGAGCACTTCCATCAGCTTGGCCAGGTGATTGTGAGCAAACTGCTCGGTAAAGTCAATTTCGCGCAGCTTTTTCATCTGCGCAGAAGTGATAAGATTATTTTCAGCAGCCATAAATGATTATCCTTTCGTTATGTGATCCCAAACAGAGCGGGATTTTTCTGCATCTCCGCCAGACGGGTAGCCGTGTCCTTAATAGACCGGATCTCCTCTCTCGTCTTGGTCGTAGTGCTTCCGTTGCTTGCGGGAGGAGTTGCCGTCCTCACGCCCGTGGTGGTCTCCGTCCGGACAAGTCCGGCGAGATCTCCTGCGATCAGGTCATCAAGGGCTTTCGTGTCCTTGATCTTGCCGTCATCGAGCTCCAGCGCATCGATCTCCGCGGCACTCGACCGCATGGCCAGTCTGAGAGCGGCATCCTTAATGTTTTTGCTCTCAAAATAAGCCTGTGCCGCCGCTTCCTTGGCGGCCTTTGCGTCCTTGGCTGTCTGCTCAGCCTTGTAGTCCTCAAACTGCTTTTTAAGTGCCCTGTAAGCCTCGGTGTCCTCCACCTTTTCGCTTGAAGATCCAGCTTCCGGTTCTTTCCCGGGCTTAGCCTGAGGATTGGATTTCTGCGCAGCTTCTACCTGTGCTTCGGCGTATGCGTCGCGTGCCTCAAGGTGCAGATTCATCAGTGCTTCGATGAGTTCCTTGGGCATTTCGACGTCGCATTCCTTTGCGGCGTCTCTGATTGCTTTTCGGGTGTATGCCATATATTTCAATCTCCTTTTCTTCGTCGGCATTTCTTCGCCGTTCGATTGATTCAAAAATGTAAAAGAACCGGAGATACAGCGTGATAACTGTATCCCCGGCTCTTGGCTCATAGGGGTTGCTTTATTCCATTCTCACCAGGACAGGTAGCCCGCCGCTGGTGATTGTGATCCGGTATGGGACTTCGTGCTTGCATGTTTTGCACCACAGCCAGATCACGTCGTTCTCGTGCATCGCCAGCCGCTTTCCGCAGCCACACACGATCTTTTTCTTCGATTTCTCCATGGTTATCTCCACAGGGATTTAGGATTCAGCACGTCCTCTATCTCCATGATACCATGGTTTTTTCACTAAGTCAAGTTTTCCCGCGGAAAGCCGCCTCCGCAATGGCTTTGTACTCTTCCCGGTGCTCTGTCGCCGCCTTTTTCAGCATGTGATGGGCTTTGTTTCGGCGAGTTCCAAGCTCCACGTAAGGGGCGTACTCCACGTTGGTACCGATGTACGCCGCGTCATCGTCTGTGACGTGCGTGATGCTGTTTCGCAGTCTGCCGGTATCAACGGGTGTCTTTGCTTTTGCGTGGGTTTCCGCTCTGGCTCCGATAGCCTCAAGGGCGTTTCTCTTTGCTTTTTTCAGAGCAGACAACACCTCGCGGGAATTGTCCGTTACTTTAATGTCTGCCATTCTATTACCTCGTTACGCGCGAAATCTTGCCTCTATCCGATTCCCGGAATCCGATAATTTCCGTGCCAAGCGTACATCGACAATTATAAAAGTTTGCAGGCTCCGCCGTGGCATCTCCCGGATACATGATTTCCCCGAGCTCGTTCTCAAACGGTTCGTCCACTCCACGAGTTTGCCCGTCAAGCTCCGCATGAGCATTTCTTACCCGTCCGTCCTCTGCCGACATCCAGACTCGCCGAAGCACGATCCCGTCTGATTCTGCCCGCCGCATGGACTCCAGACGCCCTCGGTTCTCCGCTCCTGTCACCATCGTTCTGGCGTTGGTGATGGATGATCTTTCATTCATGCCGACGACGTTCTCCAGACGTTTTGCAATATCGGGAATCGGCTCACCGAGCAGAATCCCCTGGAGCACCTCCGAATTGATCATTTTGGTGTTCCACCGCATATCTTTTGGCACGTCAAGCGCCTTGTATGGGAGCAGCATTGGATCCTCAGCCGCCAGAATTCGCACCGTTTCAGCGTTCACCAGATCGAAGGAAAAGCCCGCGTGAAACACTGTGTTGATTTCGTCAACCACCAGAGAGCCCATGTCGTTGTAGTTGATGGCATACACATCCGGTAATTCTCCGTTGACGTACGCCAGCGCCGTTTTGTTTACGTTTGCCAGGTTCTCGGTCAGATTTGCCGCCATGTCCCGAAAGCGTTGATCACGCACCGTTCTGTTTTTCACGGCTTGCGTGTACTGTTTCCGAGCATCTTTTTTTTCATCTTTGTCGGTCGCGTTTTTCATTTCGAGACGGAGTCTCTCAATCTCTTTATCGAGAGGAAGAAGATATTCATCCCACCGTACCCGAAGCGTTTTGTAGGCTCTGGTGTATATTCCCGTCAGATGCTCCTCCATCTCGCGCAGCCTTTCATCCGTCTTCCGCCGTGACGATTCACCGATGATCATGCGCCCGTTCCCCCATCATTTCGCAAATACTCCGGATTTTGCCGGATTTTCTCCCGATTTTCCATCGCGTTTTTCACGAGCCCCGTCACAATGCCGCCGGAAACCGGGGCGCCCACGTACATCAGGTACTCGCTCAGATGTACCGTTACGCTGGCGTATCCGCTGCCTTCGAACGCCATGACCATCGCGGCAATCACCTCGGCGAGAACGATTATCCCGCCGAAGATCACCCCGCCGAACCATACCTGGATCATCCGCCAGACGATCTTGTCCGAGGTTCCTTTCAGATTCAGCTTCATTTTCCCTCCGCCAGCTTCCGGTAGAGATCCGCCGCATATTCGTAGCCGTCCAGATACCGCATCGTACCTCCGGAGAGCCCGAACCGCGCCTTGACCTCTGCCCGATAATCCCGGCCGTATGTACCAGCGTCATTCCGGATCCCGAGAATCGGTGCCGGGTTGATTGCCGCGCCGTTCTCACGCACCTCAAAATGGCAATGAGAGCCGAAGGAATACCCGGTGTTTCCTTCGAGCCCGATGTGATCTCCGCGCTCGACGCGCTGTCCTACGCTCACGAGCCGCTGGGCAAGGTGACAGTAATAATACTGCCGCCCGTCCTCGCCTTGGATGCAGACGTAATTGCCCCATTCCCACGTCTTGTTGGAGCGATCCTGCACGATCTGCGACACCAGCACCACGCCGCCGACCACCGCGCACACGTGCTTGTCCGTGATCCCCACCACGTCAATGCCGTTGTGTGTCTCCGTCTTGCCGTTCAGAATCCGCCGCCCGTAGGGGGAGGTGACTTTGTATTTGCCTGAATAGATCATATCACAGCCCTCCTTCGTGATAGATTTTGATTACCTCTTCCAGCTTCGCCACGCGCCCCTTGATGCTGGCAAGCTCCGTTTTCAGTTCCGTGTAGTTCATGCCGTAGGTTTTGATATCCTCTTTCATTTCCGATTGGGTGTCGCGTATGTGTTTGATGTCGGATTTTAATTCTCCGTCCGCCAGCCCGTCCGTTTTTGCCGCCGTCAACCGTCCGACAAAAAACGTACCGACAGACAGCGCAAATCCAAGCACCGCAATCAATGCCGAGATGTCAACCGTCATTTTGTTTCTCCTTTCTTTTCAATCGGGTTCTATTGCTGATTAAGTATCAATACAATACTGTGCAATTGGCACGAATTCGTTAGTTTGAAAGTCATATCCCTTCAAAACAATACAATTCGCATAAACATCACAAATATATCCTTGCGCTCCGTCAGCAAGATTCTCTTTATCACCGGAATTCCACACTCCGTCTCCATTTTGGTCAACCATGCGACGTGTGTATGATGATGACGGGATGTGGACAGACTTGAAGCCACGCCCTGTAGAATAATTAGAGTATGTGACTTTTGTCTGTTCCTGAAACTGCATATGAGAATGACCGTGAAATGCAATTACGTTTTCATATTTACTCAATATACTAACCAATCGGTTTTCATAAGAATACCAAAACGCATTGTGGACATTTTCAGGATTTCCGCTATCCATATTCAAAGTCAAATGCCAAAAGACAAAACATCTATTGTCTTTATTAGCTTCAAGCGTAGCTTCAAGCCAGTCTAAATCCCATGTCGAATTGGCGGTTGGAGTAGGCTGCCCGAACATGATGAATACATCGTTCGTTTGACTCAGAACTG
>JAZSQX010000277.1:0-4283 GCA_045538235.1 Eubacteriales bacterium | reverse complement strand
CATCATCTGCGTAACACGGGATTGTCCCTGAAAGCGAAGGGGCTGCTCTCCCTTATGCTCTCTCTGCCGGAGGAATGGGACTACACCACAAAAGGTCTCGCCCATATTCCCATCCACCACTTCCAGATCCGTAGCGCACACTGCAGCGGCTTTCACGCGAATCCGGGCAAATCCGGGAGCGAGAGGGGTGAGTTCCCTCTCCGCCAGCTTCACTTGATGGGGCTTTTCAACGACAACACATTTCATCCTTGTTTCTCCTATTCTATCTCAAATCACAAAGGCTCTGACAGCGGATTTCGTGGATTCCACTGCGGCACCAAATGCGGCAGACACGTTTGGCGCGGTTATGATCTCCACGTTTTCTTCCCTGAGTTTGGAAACAGCGCATTCCATGTAGGACGAAAGGCGAATGGCAGTTCCGGTCAGAATCAGTTTCTGCGGTTTGAACAGGACAACCATATTGTAAAGTGCGATTGCCATCCTCTCGCCGCCTTCAATCAGAATCTCACGGGATTTCTCTGGATTGACAAAGAGCTCAGCGGGATTGACATTCGCCACCTTCGCCATTGAAGGGATGGAGGCGTAGGCTTCCAGGCATCCTTGTTTCCCACAAGCGCACATTTTTCCTCCGGGAACTGCTATGACGTGCGCCAACTCCAGCCGTTCCGTATCGTCCAAAATTTTGCCGTCCAGGCAGACAGCCATCCCAATACCATCGTCAATCCGAATCAATACACAGTCGATCAGCTTCTGCCGATGCATCTCCCCCAGAAGCATACATTTCGGGTCGTGCCCGAGATACACCGGAAGTTCGAACTTTCCTGCGAAGTGTTCCTTGAGGTTGCACGGATACCAGTCCGGGATCCCCGGGAATCCCATGGAAACGCCAGTCCGTCCATTGACCGCCCCCTGTATCGCGATACCAAGGCTGAAAACACGCAGATTCCGGGCTTCACACCAGTCGATTGCCCTCTGACACACCTCTTCTGCACGGACAATGACCTCCGCTTGGGTCTCAGCGCAAAAACCCGACTGAAATGTCTGTTTGGTACTGGAGTCCAGCCCCACCACCTCGCAAGAAAATCCCGTCCGGTTGATGTCCAGTCCGATGCTGACAATACCACCGGGATTGGGCTTCAGAAAGCAGGTGGCTCGTCCCACGTTGTGCTGTTCGCTCTTTTCTTCGATAATAAATCCCTTCTCCAGCAAAAAAGCCACGTGGGAGAATACCGTTCCCCAACTGAATCCGGTCTCGTATTCGATTTCACGGCGCGTAGTCTGCTTGCGTTCCAATATAAAAATCAAGATATCCGCCAGGGTCGTTTTCTTCAAGGTACCCTGCGTAACATATTTTTTTGCCATGAAGTATCTCCAATTTTTCGTTTCTCATTGACATTTATATCAACTTCTGATATAATGATTATATCATACGATTACACGATTGTCAACACAAAAACTTTGATTCCTGAAAGGAAGAATACCACGATGCAAAAAAACGATATTTTAGGGGCGCGGCTGACCCCGGAGCAGATCGGGCTCTGGTATCTGGGTCAGGAAGGATTTGTTCTTTCGAAAAGCGGAAAATTCATCACCATCGACCCCTATCTCAGCGATTACGTGGATCAGAACTGCTGTCAATACGTCACGTGGAAGCGTCTATACGATGCACCCATTCCGCCGGAGGAACTGGATTTTCTGGATGCGGTTCTCTGCACCCACTCCCATTACGACCACGCGGATCCCTGGACGCTGCCGAAGATTGCTTGCGCTTCCCCGTCGACGAAATTTATCGTTCCTGCCCCGGAGGTGGACACCATCGCCTCGTATGGCATCGCCAGAGAACGGATTATCCCGGCATATGCGGATCAGGAAATTCTTCTGGATGGCTTCCGCATTTGCCCAATTCCGTCCGCTCACGAGGAATTCCATGTAGATGAAAACGTCAATTATCGGGAACTGGGCTACATCATCGACGATGGCACGCACCGGATCTTCCACGCTGGGGATATGTGTATGTATGACGGTCTGATTGATCGGTTATCCCATATTGACATCGCCATCCTCCCCATCAACGGAAGGGATTTCTTTCGGAATGCCAACGACATTATCGGCAATTTCGACTCCGTAGAAGCCGTCACGCTGGCGAAAATCATCGGCGCGGATATGCTGATTCCGGTTCATCATGACTTGTATGAAGTAAACAAGGTATCTCCGGCGTTCTTTGTTGACACCTTGATGACCATCAACCGCCAGCAGAAATATCATCTGTTCGTCCCCGGCGAAAAATATATTTACATGAAATAAGAGCGAAAAAATCCGAGCGTTTCCATCATGGAAGCCGTTCGGATTTCTCTTTTAAGCTGCACGAACCGCTTTCTGTTTTCGCTCTGTCAGAACGATCATCAGAATGTACAGCATAGCAAATATCACAATCACGTACGGGTTTGCGCCCTGTCCCGGTAAAATCTGCTTCGCCACGGAGAGGGCTGCCGCAATCATCACGGGGCGCACGTAACTGCCGAATAACGTCTTCGCCGAAGCTCCGCTGACTTTCATCAAACGGTAGACACTGGCGGCGAGATTGCCGAGCTCACAGATCCAAACGGTGAGGATGTAGCCGTAGATTCCCATGGCAGGTGTGAGCAGCATCACAAGAAGCAATCCGCCCGCCGAATCAGCAATGTTCACCTTCATGCAATACACCTGCTCGCCCATGCCCTTCAGAATGGAATCCACCGCGGTATCGAGGTACATAAACGGCACCAAGAGCCCGAGGAGCAAGGTGTACAGAGATGCTTCCCCAGAGTGGTAGATCAGTTCCCCCAGTTCTCCAGCAAAATTGCAGAAGAGCGCGCAGGCTCCGATGGAGAAGATGGCGGAGTAGCGGAACACGTCGCCTGTGATTCCGCGAATTCCGGCTTCATCCTTCAGCTCATGCTGTTCGGCAATTTCGGGAATCAGCAGCGAAGTAAAGGAGCCGATGATGGCATAGGGGAACATGACAAGAGGAAACGCGATGCCCTGAAGCAGTCCATAGGATGCCAGCGCCTGACTTTGAGTCAAGCCGCTTTTCCGCATTCCTACGGGGATGGCAAGGTGCTCCATGGTGGTAAGCCCCTGTCTGGCATAGGCTCCCACAGCGGAAGGCAGCGAAATCTCCGCGGCATCCCGGAATGTTGTTCCGAGACGGACGGATTTTCCGCCGAAACTCTGATCAGATGGTCTTTTCGAATCGGTCACGTACATAATGAAGTGAATGACAAGGGAAAACGCCTCTGCCAGTGCCGCTCCCCCTACCACCGCAAGGCAGGCACTTTCCACGTTTCCGGGTGCGATCATCACAAGAGCGGTAGAGGTGATCACGATCTTCATCATCTGCTCGGATACTGCCACCAATGCGTTTTTCGTCACCTTCCGGAGTCCGGTAAAAAAGCCGGAGAGGGCGGATGACAGCGAGATCGCCGGGAGACTGAGCGCAAGTACCCGCAGGGACACTACCGTTCTCATGTCGCGGAGCAGATATTTGGCAATGACATCCGCAGTCCCGAACAAAACGGCGGAGGAAAGCAAGCCGAAAAGGAGGCTGTACGTTGTGACGGCGCGGACGACCCGGGACATGGCATAATGCCAGGAGGATTTGTCGCAGTCTGTGAGAACCGCGCACCGCTCTGACGTCAGACGAACGGCACTGAGATTCACGTAGGACGTGGCAACCGTGGTAGCAAAGCCGTACACACTCATCACCAGCGTAAACAGCCCCATACTTTCGGCGCCGATCTTCTGGGTGATGTAAGCGCTGAAGCTGACGCCGATGCCTCGCATGATCACGCTGACGATGGAAAGAATCAGCGTGTTGGTGAGAAATTTTCTGAAATTCTTCATAGGTTCCCTCCTCTGACGGATTCCGTTTTGCAAAAACCGGCGAAAAATGATCGAAAGTGCGGTGCAAAACGCCCTTTCCCGCGCGTTTGCTCTTGATTTTTGTCACCCGGATGTTGTATAATATAATAAATATGTTTATTGTGAGGTTTCTATGGAACGCGTTAGCAAGCACAACTATTATCTGGATATTGCCGAGACCGTTTCCGAGCGAAGCACCTGCATCCGCAAGCGTTACGGCGCCATCATCGTCAAGAACGACGTCATCATTTCCACCGGCTACAACGGTGCACCCCGCGGACGAAAAAATTGTTCCGACATCGGGCACTGTACCCGAGAGCAGATGGGAATCCCCCGGGGAGAACGGTATGAGTTGTGCCGTTCCGTACACAGCGAAGCCAACG
>JAZSQX010000018.1:0-2665 GCA_045538235.1 Eubacteriales bacterium | reverse complement strand
AACAGAAGAGACGGCTGATGCAGCTGATTGAAGAAAGCATCGAACGGGACGTGGAGTGCATCGCGGAATACCAAGTCGGAGGCCAAGCGGTCTTAGGAAGACAATGACTAGACCCAACTCCTTGGCTCACAGAACGACATGGCTACGATCCGACTTAACAGAAGAGACGGCTGATGCAGCTGATTGAAGAAAGCATCGAACGGGACGTGGAGTGCATCGCGGAATACCTCATCGAACACGGAGTGCTGGTGCCCCCGTGCAAGGTTGGGGATCCGCTGTGGTGGGTTTGTGATAACGAAGACTGCAAGTTATTCGATGGAGATCCAGGCATCGGCGTGTACGAAGAGAAGCGAGGAGTGGAATCCATTGTATGGGATGGCAAGGAATTTGGAGTTCTGGTGGACGGAGATGTAATTCCGCTTGGTAGTCAGTACGCAATGCTGAGCGAGGCTGACGGGAAGAAATGGCTGGAGGAACACAAGGAGGCATAAATCGTGGCAAAATTCAACTTCAACAAAGTCACCTTGGGCGGTCGGCTGACGGCGGATCCTGCGCTGAAGACTACGCCGTCCGGGGTGAGCGTCACCACGTTTACCATTGCTATCAACCGGCGGTTCAGCGGGAAGAACGGCGAGGAGACGCAGACCGATTTCATCAACGTGACGGCATGGCGGCAGACGGCGGAGTTTATCACGCGGTTCTTCCATCGGGGGAGCGCGATCTGCGTAGTGGGATCCATCCAGACGAGATCGTGTACAGACCAGCATGGGCAGAAGCGATTCGCCACGGAGGTAGTGGCGGACGAGGCGTATTTTGTCGATGCAAAGGCGGACACGCGGATGCCGGGAGCCGGGGATGGCGCGAGAGCCGCAAACGCACCGCAAATGCCGAAGCCGGATCCTGGCGTGTACAGCTCCGCGCCGGGAACGCAGTTTGAAAAGATCGGCGATGATGAGGATTTGCCGTTCTGATGGGGGATGACCATGGAACAGAAAGAATACATTGATCGGGTCGCGTTCCGTCGCAAGCTGATCGACGAGAAAGGGGTATATCCAGCGTGCGTTTCCCGTGCGCTGTATGAAATGCCCGCTGAAGACGTGGTGGAAGTGGTGCGGTGCCGGGACTGT
Source organism: Eubacteriales bacterium (assembly GCA_045538235.1). Lineage (GTDB taxonomy): Bacteria > Bacillota > Clostridia > Oscillospirales > CAG-272 > UMGS1696. Next base: position 1,538 of record JAZSQX010000018.1, on the reverse strand, counting down.
GTGAAGTGGACGGTGTACGAAAACACAGAAGGGGCAGGATATTGCCACAACAGGAATTTCTGCTTCAGATACGATTCCACCGCGGAACGAGAATTTACTCCAATCACTATGCCGGACGATTATTGCAGCTACGGAGAAAGGAAAGGGCAAGCACGAAATACTGTCGCTACTGCTCGTGGTGCATCTACGGTGATATATAGTATTGTACCTGTCACGGAAAAACGCTGAAACGCATTGATCGAGCAACGAACTGCAAGGAATTTGTGGAATCGGAACTTGGAGATGTGGAAACGGGAAAACGGTACACACCGAGACAAAAGAAGGGCAAGGTGGTGACAATTTCGATGCTGGAAGGAGAAAGGGAATGATGGCTGATGAAATCATCAAAATCATGGAGTACATTACAGAACATACCGTTTTTCAAGGAACATTTATTGCGTGTGTAGTTATCGGAACAATAATCACGACAGCGGCGATTGCTGTTATACTGTTTGTTTTCCGCCAAATATTGAAGAATAAAAGGGGGTGGAAATAATGCCAGAACTGAAACCATGCCCGTTTTGCGGGAACAAAATAAGAATAATAGTCTGTGATGATGAAGGTAATATCCACAATGAAGAATACGAAAACGATCCGTGGAGCGGTCTTGGATATATGCTTTATCATGATATAGCAGACGATCCAGAACAAGAATGCCCTATTGCAAGGCACAAATATGAAGGTGTTATGGGTATTCACATTTATGACACAAGGGAAGAAGCCGCTGAAGCATGGAACAGGAGGGCAGACTATGACCGATAACGATATTATCAAGGCGTTGAAGTGCTGTGTGAACGATGACTGCCTCAACTGTCCACGGTGGAGCGAAGAGTGGTCGTGTGGTGTGTGCGCTGACTTTCTTCCAAGCGTTCTCTCCCTCGTCAACCGACAAAAGGCTGAGATTGAGAGCCTGCGAGACATTATACGTGTTACAGACCAAACCATAAAGAAAGCGTGCGCTCTTGCGAAATCCGAAGCCATAAAAGAGTTTGCGGAGCGATTAGAAGAGGACTTGGGTGATATTTTTATGGTTAATCATCCTTGTGTTTCGACGATAATCGACAACATTAAGAAAGAAATGACGGAGGAAAAACGAAAGGAGCGTGAATGAGTGCCTTGATGAACGAGAAACGGGAGATGCCTTCGAGAACTGTAAGCGGGTGAAGGATCCGGAGCGGTGCTTTCAGACGCAGGAATGCGACGACTGGATGGCGTGGTTCCGGGCAGAGTGGGAAGAGATCCGAGCGGCGGCGTATTCATCCAGGAGAGGGGCGGAACGAAAGGAGGTGCGGGATGGTGGAGCCGAAGGTTGAGAAGCACTGGCGATGCACCAAATGCAACAGGCTGTAAGAAATGTACGTGGAAGCTGCGGGATGCGCCGCTTCCCACGTGCGGGCGGAAACCTGGGTTGTCGGAGAGAAAGAAGCCTACCACGTGGATCCCGGCGCGCGGGCTGGCAGCTTCGGCAGTTTGGAATGGGCGATGGAAAAGGCGCGGGG
>JAZSQX010000172.1:0-7787 GCA_045538235.1 Eubacteriales bacterium | reverse complement strand
CCGTTGAGGGTATCGTCGTTGCGATCAACTCCAAAGCAGCCGGCAACAAGTACAACCACCTCTTCCTGGCAGATGCCAGCGCAACCGGCGGTTACTACTGCTACAGCATCACCCAGGACCCCGTTGCGGATCTCGGTATTGAAGTTGGTATGACCGTAAAGGTAACCGGTCCCATGGCTCCTTACTCCGGTATGCAGGAAATCAAGGGCGGTCAGGTTGCCATCGTGGACAGCACCATCAAGACCGTGGAACCCGTTGACATCACCGACAAGTTCGCGGCAGGTGAAAACCTCGGCGTATACGTTGGTCTGCCCGTATTCATCAAGGGCGTTACCATCGGCGCACAGGATCTGGAAAAGGATACTTCCCAGTACCTCTACTTCGCAATCGGCGAACAGCTGGGCTACGTGAGAACCTACATCACCGATTTCCCCACCACCATCAAGGCGGACGATAAGGCTGCCATCGATGCCGATCACGCCGCACACTTCGGCAATAAGGCCGACGCTACCGGTATTCTCGTACTCTACAACGGCGCTCCCTACCTCATTCCCGTCAGCACCTCTCCCTTCACCAACTATGAAGAAGTGGTTGTAACCGCTGCCGAAAAGGTTAAGGCAGAACTGGACGAACTGAAGATTGACGCTTCCTTCTCCTCCGACGCAGAAGTAGCACTGGCTGCAGCAGGTAAGTACTACGCAGACGCAACGATCGCATGGGCTGTGGAAGACACCACCGGCGCTGCTACCATTGCAGACGGCAAGCTCACTGTGAAGGTTCCCGACGAAGCCGTAACCGTTCAGGTAACCGCTACCGTTACCTGTGGCGACGCAACGGAATCCAAGACCTTCGAAATCAAGCTCTCCAAGACCATCACCTCCGTGAAGGATCTGCTGGCTCTCGGCGTGGCACAGGAATCCTACACCGAGGAAAAGTACCTGGCCGGCGGTATCATCACCGAGGTTCAGAACGATCAGTACGGCAACATCGTCATCCAGGATGAAACCGGCGAGTCCATTCTCATTTACGGTACCTTCCTCGAAGGCAAGAAGTACGGCGAATACGAAGGAACCAAGCCCGTTGTGGGTGACTACATCGTGGCAGTTGGCGTGGTTGGTCAGTACAAGGGCACCGCTCAGCTGAAGAATGCGGACATCACCTACGTGGCAACGCCCTCCACCATCAAGGCTGCTCTCGATGCAGGCGTTGCGACCGAATCCAACGTATACTCCGAAGACAAGTATCTGCTCTCCGGCGTGATCACCGAGGTTCAGAACGACAAGTACGGCAACGTGGTGATCCAGGATGCAGAAGGCAACTCCATTCTGCTCTACGGTCTATACGATCAGATCGGCACCCGTTACGACGGCATGGCTACCAAGCCCGTTGTGGGTGACACCATCGTGGTTCTCGGTCCTACCGGCAACTACAAGGGCACCGCTCAGCTCAAGAACGCAACTCTCGTAGGCTTCACGGCTGCTGCTCAGTAATTTAGACGAAAAATTACACCCCGTCATTCCAAAATGGCGGGGTGATTTCTTTTTATGTATTGGAATTCTTGAGCCTTTCATAAGCCGAAAGGTCGGTCTTAATCGCCGTGACGGGGGTGATGGAAATGTACCCGTTTTCGATGGCACCAATATCCGTGGAAATATCGTCTCCGTCATGGGGAAGGGGCTCCCCAACCTGCAGATACATATCGTTCCCCTGATGGACGAAATCGTCGCTGAAATACATACCGCCTTGCCTGGTGATGCGGATCCCACGGCTTTTCTGCGGCGGGAAATTGATGTTCAAAAGTTGCGCATGGTCGAAAACCTTGTTGTCTTCAAGAAACGCGAACACGCTGTCCAACTCTGCAAAGGCGGGCTCCAGGCAATCCACGTCGGCGGAGAACGCGATCGCTTTCAGCCCCAAGCGTCCCGCTTCCAGAATGGCACCCACCGTTCCCGAATAGGGGATATCTTCGCCAAGATTGTATCCCCGGTTGACGCCGGACAACACGATGTCGTACTGCCGCTTCAGCCCCGTGACACCGTATCGGACACAGTCCGCGGGGGTGGAGTTGACGGAATACGCCTCGCAGCCGTCCACAAAGTCCACGGGCTTGATTTCAAAAGGATCGCGGAAGTCAATCGCCTGGCTTTTTCCGCTCTGCTCGATCAGGGGTGCCGCCACCGTGACGCTGCCCCATTGTTTTGCCCATTCGGCAAGCATCCGCAGACCGGAAGAATGAATGCCGTCGTCGTTTACGATCAGAATCTTCATCACAGCCAGCCCTCGTTTGTCGTTTTATATTCGCCCAGAAGCCGATCCGCATCCGCAATGAGACGGAGCATCTCCTTCTTGCTGTGGACGGTGGCACCGCTGGCACAGGCATGACCGCCGCCGTCATATTGCTCGGCAAGCGGATTGATGGTCACAAACCGGGAACGCAGTCTCACACGGATCTCCTTGTCGTTCTCGATAAACGCGATCCAAATGAGGCTTCCCTTGATGGAATCCATGTAAGAGATGGCGGCGCCTGCCTGCTCGGAGGTGAGGTGGAATTTCTTCTGCATCGCCCGGTCAACAAACAGATATGCTACGCCGTTTTTCGTGATTTTCATCTGTTTGTACACGGTGGACTGGAACTTGTATTCGTTGAAATCCTTCAGGTACAGATTGGCGTACAGGGTGTCGGTGTCGATGCCCACATCCAGAAGCATCCCCGCCAGCCGCATGGTGTCGCCGGATACCGAGCGGAAGCGGAACCGACCGGAATCGGTGACCATGCCCGTGTAGATTTCAGCAGCGGCCTTGGGTGTGAGCACCAGCTCGTCCCGGAATGCTTCGCAGAACGCGGCAATCATCTCGCAGGCAGAGGAGCGATGTTCTTCCACCCACATCACATCGCCGTATGGCTGGATCGGAATGTGGTGGTCGATTTTAATCAGTTCCCGGCACATGGCGTACTGGGGATTCGAAATGCGGTCCGTGGTGGCGGTGTCAATTACGATGCCCAGCGCATCCGAAAGATAATCGTCGGGCTGGGAAGCGTCCTCATCGCCCAGAAACGCAACATAGTCGGCATAATCGCTGTTGATCAGCCGGATATCCTTTTCCGGGTAGGTAGCGCGTAGCACGTCACGGAGTCCCATGGTGGAGCCGACTGCATCTCCATCGGGTCGCTTGTGACGAAAGATCACGATTTTATCGTACTGCTTGATTTTGTCAAGCACGGCTTTCATTTGTTCCAGATTCATTTGACTCCCTCCGCGATTTTGTCAAGATCTGCTAACATCCGCATCGCGGTTTCCCTATCCGGAACGGTGGCACCGCTGGCTTTTTCGTGACCGCCGCCGCCGTACTGAACCGCAATCGGATTGATGTTGTAGCGGCTGGAGCGGAGTTCGCACCAAACGCCCTCCTCCGCCTCGGTGAAATTCACCCAGATGTCCACCCCGCGTATTTCGCCCATGACGCCGACCATTCCCCGGGAGATGGTGAAGGGATCCGCCCCGCATTCCTTGACTTCATCGGCGGTTGTGTAGATATACGCCACGTTGTGTTCGGTGAACTGTACCTTCAAAACGAAACTGGCACGCAGGCGGATCATCGAAAAATCGTCCGCATACAGACTGCGATAGATGTCCTGGGTGTTGATGCCTGCCTCCAGCAGAAAGGCGGCACGGCGAAGGGTTGCGGGCGTGGTGGAATCGTAGCGGAAGCGACCCGAATCGGTGATCATGCCCGTGTAAAGGGCGGTGGCAGCCTCGGAAGTGACATTCCACTTTGCCTCTTCCGCAAGAGCCGCGATCAGTCCGCAGCAGCTCTCAAACGAGGTGTTGACCACTTCGGTCTGGGCAATTTTTTCGCAGAAAATATGGTGATCGATACGTGCCGTAGCCTCAGCAAGGGTGTATCGGTTGTCGCTGATGAGTGCCTTGGCAGAGGTATCGAGGATAATGGCGAGGGCACCCCGATAATCCTCGTCCGCCACCGATTCGGGCTCCTCTTTTTGAATAAAGGCGTATCGCCCCGCGCTGTCTCCTGGGCAGAGAACCCGCTTGCTCGGATAATTGGTCTCGATCAGAAGCTTTAAGCCGATCTGGCTTCCCATGGCGTCGCCGTCGGGTTTGGCGTGTCGGTGAAGGATGATGGTATTGTATTGCTCGATGAGCGAAAGAACACTTTCAAACATGGGTATCAATCTCCTCAGTTATCAAAATAGCCCTTGTACTCCACCCGCAGATCGCTTTCGGGGAACAGATAGTGGTACAGTTCCACGAAATAGTTGTCGGTCATGGAGGCAATGTAGTCTACCACAATCTGATTGGGCTCGGTGTCCTCGTAGGGGGTCAGGCGTTTATAATGGGACGCATTGACCACGTCAATGTGGTGCGAGAAGACGGGGGAGGTGCGGTTGCCCGCTTTCAGATCGTCCAGAAGCTGACCGTAGATCTCCGCCATCATGGGGCGCACCGTGGTACCCAGTTTGGCACTGGATGCGGCGTGGTGGTAGATGAGCTGGTAGTTGTCCTGCTTGGATTTCTGCAGCGCCTTGTAATGCCGTGCATCCAGCTTGATATAGGGCTTGCCGTAACTGTTCTCGATGACGTTTACCACCAAATTATTGATGATCTCCGCATTGATGGAGCCGATGTCCTCGTTCACAAACATATTCTCGGTGGCGATTTTGGCACGCATGGCATCCTGTCGATCCTTGCCCAGATAGGCGATAACGTCGGACAGGCGCACTACAATCCCCTCCAGCGTCGAGGGCATCCGTTTGTCGGTGAACTCCTTGCTTTCGTAGCATTGTTCCAGAATGCGGTCAAATTCCTCAAAGGTTTCGATCTGCTGGGGATGGTATTCCTCGCAGAGAAGCTCCCCGTTGTGGGTCAGAATGCCGTTCAAGGTCTGCAGGCTGATGTTGTAGGGGAAAATCCTGTCAAGCACCCGAACCGAGTGGACGTTGTGGAAAAAGTGGCGTCCCGTGTGGGCAAAATACAGTTCATCCAGATATTTCTCCCCCGTGTGAGCGAAGGGAGGATGTCCCATATCGTGACCGAGGGCAATAGCCTCGATGAGGTCAAGATTCAAGTGCAGTGCCGCTCCGATGGTACGGGAAATCCGGGAGACCAGCTGCACGTGAAGACTGCGGCGGGTGATATCGTCGTTCTTGTAGAGCGAGAAGACCTGCGTTTTGTCGGTATATCGGTTATAAAAGGGGCAATGAAGAATTTTGTCAATGTCGTGCACGAAAGTGGGGCGCCAGATGGTTGCGGCATCCTTTGACAGATCTTGACGGCGCACGACCCGGCTGTCCGAAAAGGAAACGTCGGGAACATTCCCCGTCTCCCGGGCAAGCCGGATGGCCTCAGACGTGGCTTCGGATAGTTTTTCGTATTTCGGCATGGTTCCTTTTCCTCCTTGTCTGTGTGTTGTCTTATCCTTTATATTATATTATAAAACCGCATGATTTGCAATACCCCGGGATTTTTTTGTTTTCCCTTGTCTTATTCGGCAGAATGTGGTATACTGATGGAAGAAACTCGCTTGACGGAAAGGAAATAAAATGGCAAAGCTATATTTCAAATACGGCGCGATGGGGTCGTCCAAATCGGCGAATGCGCTGATCACGAAATTCAATTACGAAGAGCGCGGAATGCGGGTCTGGCTCATCAAGTCCGCTGTTGACACCCGGGATGGCGTGAGCGTGGTACACTCCCGCATTGGGCTGGAAGCGGAGGCCTTTGCGGCGTCACCCGAAACCGACCTGCTGGGGGAATTTGAAACGAAACGGGACATCAACGTGATCATCACGGACGAGTGCCAGTTTTTCACCTCCGCACAGGTGGATCAGCTTCGCCGCATCGTGGACGAGTACGATATCCCCGTGCTTTGCTTCGGACTTCGCACCGACTTTCTGACCCACCTCTTCGAAGGAAGCCGGAGGCTGTTTGAGGTGGCGGACTCCATCACCGAAATCAAGACCATCTGCACCTGCGGCAAGAAGGCGATCGTCAACGCCCGGATCGATGCAGAAGGAAACGTGCTGACCGACGGCGGGCAGATCCTCATCGGCGGCAACGATTCGTACATCGCCATGTGCCACAGTTGCTGGAAACGGGCGATCCGGGAGAAGAAATAAATACCCCAAAAAAGCCAATCGAGAATCACCTGGCATCCATGAAAAATGCACCCCTGTTCGTCGGTATGATTCGAACATCCTATCGGCTCACATGGGGTGCCGTTTATCTTGTCGGACAATTTTGTGGTGGCGGTTACATCACGCCTCCCCCATCCTCCTCGACAAATCCATCACCGCACACAGGAATCGCGTGTTCGGTGTCAATGCTGTCAATAACGGGTCGCCCTCGCGGATTCGCATGGTTCTGCGGATTTCCTTGGGGATGACCACTCTGCCGAGATCGTCAATTCTTCTAACGATGCCTGTTGCTTTCATATCGTATTTCTCCTTTTACAAACATTTTTTGTCTGCAAAGATATTGTCTGCAAAAAGCCAAAGATTATACGGCAGGGTTTCCTATCACTCCATGGAGAATCCTGCCATTTCTGACAGGATTCGTCGGCACATGAATGCCCTTGCTCCCAATTTGACTATCCGGCACTTTTTTTCGGTTTGCTCTGGACAAAGGATCCGCTCCATGATATAATAATGTTAAAAGAATGCGAAACGCAATCACGCGAACGCAAAGAAGGAGGAGAGATCTATGGAGTTTTGGATTCTTCTGACGATCGCCGCTGCCATCATCGTGTTGTTCCCGTATATCCGCTGTTTTTTCAAGCGGCTGATTCTCCTGCGCAAAATCAAAGCCACCTGTCAAAAGAAGGGCTATTCCCTTTTTCCAACCCATTTTCTTTGGTTTCTGGGAAGCAGGCATTCCAAGAACTGCGATTTCTACATGGAAACCCCGCGGGAAGTCTTTGCCGTGAAGCTGTTCGGTATGCCAAGGCGGCGCACCGTACTGGTATTTAAGGAAAACGGCGACTATTTCATCCGCACCTTTTTCGCATTTATTGGTTTTGCTGACGTTGTGCGATTTTCCAACGACGGCAAGCCCAACGTTATGCACTCCTATCATTTCCGATACCGGTACCGGGAGGAGTGGGAGACAAAAACACCCCGTAGGATTCTGTTGGTAAACCCGGTCTCCATGGAAATTCGCCGTCAGCCACAGCGCGGTGGTGAGGTGATTGTGGGAGCCGGTGATATCGTAAACGGAATGGAAATCCAGTCCATGACGCATCTTTTGGGAGAATGGGAGGCGACTTTATGAATTGTGCACCGCGATTGTTGAACAACCATCCTACAGCGCTTCTGCCCGACACGCTTTTTGCGGATTTTCAACTGGATAAAATTTTGAGTCCACAGGCAATCGCGGTCTTAAAGCATCCATGCGGGCAAAGAGAGAGGCATCGCCGGAATGAATTGTTTGCTCTCCTTGACGAGGATGCCAATTTCGCGCGGGTAGAAAACGCCCTCTCGACTCTGTCCCACACCGAGCACGCACTGGATTTGCTGTAGAGTGAACTGCACACAAAACTGCGGCCGATCATGATGGGACATACCATGAATGTGGCGTATGATCTTCTGACAGGTAATGCGAAGAAGAACAGCACCTGCTACAAGGTCACGGGAATACTGCCTTGTATGCACTATATTCCATTTGATGTGAATGGCGAATTTCTGATGCGCATGGGATTTTTCAGCGGCTGTCTCAACGCGCTGAAAACGGCGCTTTTGAAGGATAGTGCACAGAAACCGAATTCGGATTGGT
>JAZSQX010000032.1:0-6423 GCA_045538235.1 Eubacteriales bacterium | reverse complement strand
TTTCACCTACAGGACCTTGCGGACCAGCGGGACCGGTTTCACCAGCGGGTCCCTGAGGACCTACAGGACCAGTTTCTCCGGCAGGACCTTGCGGACCAGCGGGGCCAGCTTCACCGGCGGGACCCTGAGGACCTACGGGGCCAGATTCACCGATAGGTCCCTGAGGACCAGCGGGACCCTGAGGACCGGCAGGACCAGTTTCACCGATATCGCAAACTTCAAGTTTTTCTGTACCGCTCCCTTCGGGATAGGAAGAAAAGTGGTCAGAATGAAGAGTTCTGCCCTGTTTCCAATTGGCAGGCGGTGGTAGTTGGGTCGTTCCATGATGGGAATGGCAAATCGTTTTGGATTTTTCCGTTACGTCATGGATGAGATAATCCTCCATCCTATAGATCTTCGTTCAATCGGTCCATATACGTCCTGAATCGATTGTAACAAAAAGCTGCTGTTATCCAACCAAGATCATTTAACTGAAGTTTTGAGAGTGGTATTTTGATTGTTATGGTGGGCTTATCCTGAGCCAATTTATGTGTATGCGTCATTTCATACCCGATCTCTTCATGATAATATATGGGTTCCTTATCTCCATAAGGCGGTGCATCCGGCCTATCTGGATCATGTACTATCATGGCTCCTTCATACATTTCTTTATAGGTTGCTGTATCGTTATCCATATTACGCAGAAAATACGATAATCTCTTCACAGGCATCCCCTCTTTCGTTTTTCAAAAGTGTTGTAATTGCGGTCGTCATAAAAAATTCTCCTTTCGTATTCATGAATTTTCCGTTATGACTTATATCCGGAACGCTTTCCACGAAAAACAAAAAGCACCCCCTCGGGTGCAAAGCAATGCGTCAGTCAAAAAAGGGACATCCTGCAAACAAAAAACACACCCGCAATCGGATGTGCATCAAAAACAATCAAGCCCCTGCGCTCAACGTACCACAGGCAATCCATATGACATCCGATCCATATAAGTATTCATAGTTTTCATCATAACAGTTGCCTCCTTTGGTTGAATTTGTAATTGGATTACGGCAATAGTATACCATGCCTTCAGCAGATTGTCAACTATGCGCGGGGAAATTTTCATCAACCGTTGGTTTAACAAAATCATATAAAATTCAAAAAATGTTCGTGATACACGCAACAAGCACTCAAAACAATCAAACAAAAAGATCCCCCGCTGTTCTCAAAAGAGTTCAGTGGGGGTTCCTGTTTCTATGAAATTCTTTCTCGTGCGTTCCTTACCGCGTCAGAGCGTCTGCAATGCGGCAGAATTCCTCCGCCGACAGCTTTTCGCCGCGCACATCGGGACGGATGCCCATCTCTTCCAGCACTGCTGTGGTTTTTTCCTTGGGGTACTTCCCGGAGATGGCGTTCACAAGGGTTTTTCGCCTCTGTCCGAAGGCAAGCCCAATCAGCTCCCGCACCGCCTCGGCAAAAGCACCGGGATCCCGATCACTTTCCCGAATGGGGGGATAGATCTCCGTGATGCCGCCGTGGGGTACGATCCCCACCACTGCCGACGCTACCTTTGGCACGGGATGGAAATGTCCCGCCGACACGTCGAAGAGTTTTTCTCCCCGTCCCTGCAGGGCAATGGAGGCAGAAATGGAACCGTAGTCCCCGCTGTCCGCACCTGCCGCCAAACGCCGCGCCACCTCAAGCTGCACCATCACCACGATGGACGCAAAGGGAAGAGGTTCGGCAGGGCTGAAGGATTCCAGCAGCTTCATAATCACCGGCGTGGTAATGTAGTAGGGCAGATTGGCGCACACGCTGATGCTCCCGCCCGCCGCGGTGATATCTCCAAACTGCTCTTCGAGAAAGGCAGGGAGGTCGAGATTCATAAAATCGCCTTCCAGCACGGTGACGTTGTCGTATTCCGCCAGAGATTCCCCAAGGAGCGGGATCAGCCCCCGGTCGATCTCCACCGCCACGACCCGGTCATAATGCTGTGCCAGGTATTGGGTCAAGGCTCCCACACCGGGACCGATTTCCAGCACCGCCGATGGGGTATCCGGATCCGCATAGGAAGCCGATGCCTCCGCGATCCGCATGGGAATGGCGGAATGAATCAGGAAATTCTGACCGAAGCCTTTTTTGGGGGCAAGTCCGTATTTCGCGAGCAGCTCCCGAACCACGGTAGGATTACAGAGTTCCATCTTATCCGATCACCTTCACGGAATAACCCACGGTGTATTCGCCGTCGGGTGCGAGGGTGATGGCGTATTTCTTGCTGGTGGCATCGGTGGTTTCCGTCACGTCAGCCGGCAGACCGTTCCAGGGCTCCAGGCAGAGGAAGGGGGACTTCTTTCCGGGGGGAGTCCACAGTCCAAGGGCATCGAAGCCATCGAAGAGGAATTCAAATCCGCGCCCCGTCTTCCGGGACAGCAGCTTCACCGTCTTCGCCGGCAGATTTTCCACGATCATCACGTCGTTGTCGTAGTCGGAGTACCGGAGGGGCAATTCATTCGTCCCCTTCAACACGTCCACCTTCGGAACCTCACTGTTCATGTAGCTGTCCTTGGTAATGGAGACGGTGCATCCTTCTGCGTTTTCGAAGTACAGGCTGTAATCTTCAAATTCGCCGTCCTCTTCCGAGAGAGGGCAGGTGAAGCCGGGGTGACCACCGATACAGAAGGTCATCTCGTTTTTATCCAAATTCTTGACGGTAAAGCGAGCATCAAAGCCGTCTTCCGTGATGGTGTAAGCCGCCTTGAGAGAATAGCAGAAGGGGAACATGGCGAGAGTCTCTTCGGATTCCCGCTGTTCCAGAATCACCTTGTCCTTGGAAACGAAGATGGGTTCAAATTCCCGCTTCCGTGCAATACCATGCTTGGGCATGGGGTATTCCACGCCGCCGAACGCCATTTTGTTGTCCAGTGCCGCGCCGCATACGGGGAACAGGATGGGCGCCTGTCCGCTCCAATGAGCCGGATCACCCTGCCATACGTATTCTTTTCCGTCCTTGGCAAAAGAAATCAGTTCCCCGCCGAAAGTACGGACAACGCCGGTTGCGCCACCGGAAGTAATCGTCATCGTCATAATGTTTACCTCTTATGTTGTCTTGATCCGAAGGTCGGATTCTCAGAATTCCAGCTTGCTTTCCAGGAAGGCAGCCACTTCGTCCATGGGGAGACGAGCAATCTGTTCCATGCTATCCCGTTCGCGGATGGTCACGCAGCCATCTTCCACGGATTCAAAGTCGTAGCAGATACAATAGGGCGTACCGATTTCATCCTGTCTGCGATACCGCTTGCCGATGGAGCCTGCGTCGTCAAATTCCACGTTGAACTTCTTTGCGAGGCTATGGTACAGAGGCAGAGCCTGTTCGGTGAGTTTCTTGGACAGAGGCAGAACGGCAGCCTTAACCGGAGCGAGAGCGGGATGGAGGTGGAGTACCACGCGAACGTCGTTCTTTTCCGCATCGATGACTTCTTCGTCATACGCTTCGCAGAGGAATGCCAGCGCCACACGGTCTGCCCCCAGAGAGGGTTCTACCACGTAAGGAATGTACTTTTCATTGGCTTCCGCATCGAAGTAATCCATGGCTTCGCCGGAGGTCTTCTGATGCTGAGTCAGGTCGTAGTCGGTTCTGTCCGCGATACCCCACAGCTCGCCCCATCCGAAGGGGAAGAGGAATTCGATGTCCGTGGTTCCCTTGGAGTAGAAACAAAGCTCTTCGGGAGAGTGGTCGCGGAGACGGAGATTGTCCTTGTTCATGCCGAGGCTGTACAGGAATTCGGCACAGTAGGAACGCCAGTATTCGAACCATTCGAGATCCGTGCCGGGCTTGCAGAAGAATTCCAGTTCCATCTGTTCGAATTCACGGGTACGGAACACGAAGTTACCGGGGGTGATTTCGTTCCGGAAGGATTTCCCGATCTGGGCGATACCAAAGGGCATCTTCTTTCTGGTGGTGCGAGCCACGTTCTTGAAGTTTACGAAAATACCCTGTGCGGTTTCGGGACGGAGATATACGGTGTTGGAGTTGTCTTCGGTCACGCCGATGAAGGTCTTGAACATCAGGTTAAACTTCCGGATTGCGGTGAAATCATGGGCACCGCAGTCGGGACAGCCGATGTTCTTTTCCTTGATGAAGTTGCTCATCTCTTCGTCCGTCCAGCCAGCGGGATTGATGTCTTCCTTGTTGACGAACGCGTATTCTTCGATCAGCTTGTCCGCTCTGTGACGCGCCTTGCACGCCTTGCAGTCCATGAGGGGATCGGAGAAGCCGCCCAGGTGACCGGATGCCACCCAAGCCTGGGGATTCATGATGATCGCGGAGTCCAGACCCACGTTGTAGGGGCATTCGGTGACGAATTTCTTCCACCACGCCTTCTTCACGTTGTTCTTAAATTCCACGCCGAGAGGACCGTAGTCCCAGGAGTTTGCCAGACCGCCGTAGATTTCGCTGCCGGCGTAAACGAAGCCTCTGTTCTTACACAGCGCCACGATTTTTTCCATGGTTTTTGCTTCATTGGACATGCGTGCCATTTGAATGTACCTCACTTGCTATATGATGAATTTTTTTGATACCAGAATTTCATTTGATACCGGCAATTCCGGCGGGAAGCGAATCTTCCTCACGGGCAATCAGGCGGTATTTCAGATACAAATCGATTCCCTTTGTCACATTCGCTTTGAAGTGTTCTTCGTTGTCTTCATCCGCCGCCGTGTATTCGCAGGGATAGGTGATAATCACGTGCTCGAAATACGCCGCGGCGCGGATCAGATCCGCAATGTCGTCGTATTCGTTCATGGTATACTTGGTTTCCACAATGGGCGTTGTCGGCTCAGAGAGAGGCACCAGCCAGGGGGAGAGGGTTTCTTCCTCCTCCGTTTCCTCTTCGGATTCCTCGGGATCCACGGTCTCGTCGTTCCCTTGCGCCGTTTCGTCGTCTTCCGAAGTTTCATCCGTCGCCGATTCGATGGTTTCTTCGGTCTCGAATTCGGGTGTTTCCGATTCCGGCTTGGTTTCACCGCTGACCTGCGCCGCCATTTCTTCGATGCTTGCCCATTCGCTTTCGTTCATAATCAGCTTGGCGAGGTTCATTTTCATCTGAATGTCTTCCATCGCCGCCAGCCGTTCCACGTAAGCCCGGGTAATGGCAAGGGTATAGGTCTGCTTTGCCGCCAGCTCCGCGCTGCTGTGCTCCAGAATGGAGGAAAGCATATAAAGCGTCTCTCCATCCAGATTGAGATTTCCGGCGCTGAGCAGATACGTATTGGGCGTGTGCTCGGTCCAGGTGCCGCCGTTCGGTCCCACCTTTTCCTCCGTGGTCTCGTACTGCATGGTGTAGTACTTGCCATCGGTGTAAATATTCTTCGTGGTATTCACGGTGACGCTTCCCAGAAGATCTGCCAATTCTGCGATGTTATAGCCGTTCAGCAAGAGCGTATACTTCATCTGCAGCCCCGTCATCGCGCCGATGTGTTCCACCAGGCCGTTCATGCCATAGAGGGTGTAGAGATCGCCCAGCGTATGATGCCCCGTGGAGGTAAACACCCGGATCTGGGGGGTGAAGTATGTATACACAAACTGTCTGGTTTCCTTGTCAATCCGCACCAGCACAATGGAGGTAGCGTGAACATCCCGGTAATCGGTACTGAGGCAGCCCGTGGTGTCCTCGTAGTCCATCTTACTCCAGTCGGTCTGATTCATCAACTCCACCGTGGGAGCGTAATCGTTATACAAATCGGGACGATAGTCCGTGGTGACGATCAGGAAATTGAAGCTCTCGCCCTCGGGGGTGTTGTCGTCCCCCGGATGGAGATCGGCATCGGGATCCGTGGCGTTGTCGGGATCCTCCTCGGGATTCTCAATGATTTCGCTGAGCTGATCGTGCTCGTCTTCGAGAATACTGCCGACAGTGCTGGCAACAAATCCGGTGGCGAAGTAGGCGATGATCCCGAACAGAAAGGCAGAAATCAGAAAGGTGACGCCAAAATTTTTGAATGCAGACAGCATAGGCTCGTCTCCTCCTTTTTCATTCTGTACTGATACCTATTATTATACAATAGATGTTGAAAAATTTCAATAGCAAAAATGATAGTTCCGAATGAACAAATGACGCAAAACTGTAACAATATGATTACTCGGACGCATTTTCCCGCTCTGCCGCCCGTTTTTCCGCGGCAAGTTTGCTATACACACAGCCGCAGTAGTTTTGGCGGTAGAGTCCGTATTCCGCGGACAGAGCAATGGAGCGCTTGTATCCGTCCTTCTTCTTGAAGTCCGCAAAGAGATATTCCACGCCGTATTTCTCCCCCATTTCCCCGCCGATTTCGTTAAGCCATCCGGCGTTCTTATGAGGGCTAATGGACAGGGTGGTGGTAAAGCAGTCGTACCCCTCTTCCCGTGCCGTCCGTGCCGTTTTCTCCAGCCGGAGACGGTAACAGTCGTAACAGCGGGC
>JAZSQX010000278.1:0-2544 GCA_045538235.1 Eubacteriales bacterium | reverse complement strand
GGATCTCCGCTTCATCAACACCTCAGGCATGGAGAATGCCGTGGAACAGCTCCGCGCTCTCACCGACGGCGAAGGCTTCAACGACGTATTCGTTTACGCTCCCGTAAAGCCCGTTGTGGAAATGGGCGACGCGCTTCTGGCTCGTGACGGCTGCCTGAACTTCTTCGCTGGCCCCACCAATCCCGAATTTTCCGCGATGTTCAACTTCTACAACGTCCACTACGGCTCCACCCACATCGTTGGCACCTCCGGCGGTAACACGGACGACATGAGAGAATCCATCTCCCTCATGGAAAAGAAGGCCATCAACCCCGCAGGCATGATTACCCACATCGGCGGTCTGGGTGCCTGCGCCGAAACCACCCTCAACCTGCCTAAGATCAAGGGTGCCAAGAAGCTGATCTACACCCACGTGGATCTGCCCCTCACCGCCATTGAAGATCTCGGCAAGGCCGCTGAAGAAAACGCCGGCACCGCCCTTGGCGAACTGTACGCCGATCTTGACCGTCTCTGCAAGGAAGCCGGCGATCTGTGGTGCCCCGCCGCAGAAGCAAGACTTCTGGCATACGCAGGCGTAGAAGCGTAAATTCCGAAGTCAATCCAGAAGAACCGTTCCTTCCATGGGCGGTTCTTTTTTGTGTGGTTTTCCAAATTAACGCGGCATCCATCCCCATTACGCAGATAATCCCGTCTTTTTTGTTATATATAAAAATTATTACCCATTATTTTTTCATTTTAACTTTACAAAAAGCATTGGTTGTGTTATCATATAACTATCACGTGAGTAAATAGATTGAGGATATTATGACCATACAGCAATGCAAATACATCGTCGCCATCGCCCGGTTCGGATCCATGAACGAGGCGGCAAAATCCCTTCTGGTTTCCCAGGCAAGTCTCTCTTCCGCCGTGCGGGATCTGGAAGATGAATTCGGTATCCGCATTTTCGACCGCTCCAACAAAGGGGTGCAGATCACGAAGGAAGGCTCGGAGTTCATCCGGTATGCCCGTCAGCTCATTGCCCAGTACGATGTGATCACCGACCGCTATCGGAGCGGAAAGAAAAACGTCCGCAATTTCGCCATCACCGCCCAGCACTACGATTTCGTGGCAAAGGCGTTCGTCTCCTTCATGCGGGACTATGCTTCCGATTACAACATTTCCCTGAAGGAAGCCCGCACCGCCGAGGTCATCGACGACGTGGTATCCCTTCGCGCTGATGTGGGGATTCTGGCGTATCTGAAGGCACCCACGGGGGGATACATGGAGCGGTATCTCAAGCGGAAGGGATTATCCTTTCTTCCCATCTTGGAGACCTCCCCCTACGTCTTTCTTGGCAAGCACCACCCTCTTGCCAACCGCGAGATGCTGCATCTGGAGGAACTGACCGATCTCCCCTACGTCACCTACGACCAGGGAGAAACGGGTCCCATTGAATTTTCCGAGGAACTGGCAGACAACCGCAGTACCCGGAAGCAAATCCGGATCAGTGACCGTGCTACGCTGATGAATCTGCTTCTCAGCACCGACAGTTACACCATCGGAACGGGGATTATGACCTCGGAACTGAACAACGGCAATGTTGTCTCCGTCAAACTCAACTCCACTGACGTGTATGCCATCGTGCTGATTCATCGATCGGACGTGACGTTCAGCGAAGAGACCGAGCGGTTCATCAAGGTTCTCACGGAAACGGTGGAAAAGCGGGTGTAATTCGTTTCCGAAATTTTCCCAGCCAACAAAAAAACTGCTGCAGAGACCAATCGTCCGTGCAGCAGTTTTTGATTGTAGATTTTACTTCAGCATTTCCTGACCACCGGTTACGGGAACAGCCTGACCGGTTTCGTACTTCTGGCTGATGATGTACAGAACCGCCTTGGCAACGTCCTCAATGCGGCATCCGCGGCCCAGGGGAACCTTGGATTCGTAGAATTTCCGCACATCCGCCACCGTCTTGGCACCGGGTACCTTACCAGCGTTGAGGTACTGAACGAAGAGTCCCTTTTCCGGGTCGGACCACAGGGAACCGTCCAAGAAATTGCCGGGGCAAACCGCGTTGACCTTGATACCGTAGGGAGCCAGTTCCATGGCAAAGGACTGGGTCAGACCGATGCCGCCGAACTTACTGCCCGCGTAGGCAAAGTTCTTGTTGGAGCCGGACAGACCGGACTTGGAGTTGATTTCAATAATGTCCATCATATATTCGGGAGCCGCCGCTCTCTGAAGCTTCATCACGGCAGAGGCGTATTTCGCGCAGAGAAAGTATGCGGTGTAGTTGACCGATGCCACCAGTTCGAAATTCTGCTTGGTCATCTCTTCCAGAGAACCGGCACGGACGATCCCCGCGTTGTTGACAAACACGTCCAGACCACCAAAGGTCAAAACGGTCTTTTCGATCATAGCGGCCACGCTGTCTTCATCGGACACATTGGCGGCAACTGCCAGAGTGGGAACGCCGTAGTCTGCTGCAATGGCATCCGCCGTCTTCTGAGCACCTTCGTAGTTCATGTCAGCGATCACAACGGATGCGCCTTCGCCTGCCAG
>JAZSQX010000001.1:0-6052 GCA_045538235.1 Eubacteriales bacterium | reverse complement strand
ACATTTCAAGAGCGCCCTTCAAATCTCCCATGGTGATGCCCTTGTCGATGACCAGACCTTCCAGCTGATGGAACAGAGGGGAGTGGGTGGCATCCACGGCGTCAGAACGGTACACACGACCGGGGGAGATGATCTTGATCGGGGGCTGGGTCTTTTCCATGACACGTGCCTGAACAGGAGAAGTCTGAGAGCGAAGCAGAATGTTTTCGGTAATGTAGAAGGTGTCCTGGGTGTCGCGGGCGGGGTGATCCTTGGGGATGTTCAGTGCCTGGAAGTTGTAGTAGTCCAGTTCCACTTCGGGACCGTCGACGATGGAGTAGCCCATACCAAGGAAGATGTCTTCCAGCTGACGCTGAACCAGCGCGAGGGGATGAAAATGTCCGGCGCGGATGGCTTCACCGGGAACGGTTACGTCCAGTTTTTCTGCTGCCAGCTTTCTTTCCAGCTCCTTTTCCCGCTGAGATGCCGTGAGGGATTCGATTTTTGCTTCGATTTCAGCACGTACGTCGTTTGCGAGCTGACCAATGACGGGTCTTTCCTCGGGAGACAGCTTGCCCATGCCGCGGAGAACGGCGGTCAATTCTCCCTTTTTGCCCAGATATTTGATGCGGAGCTCTTCGATCTGAGCGTCGTCGGCGGACAAAGCCTCCAGAGCTTCCGCCTTGATTTTTTCAAGGGTCTCTCTCATGTTGTGTATCCTTTCTTTTTTGGAATCGTGTCGGTTTTGCCGGAAAATAAAAAACCCCTTTGGCTAAACGACAAAGGGACGACGAAACGCCGCGGTACCACCCGAATTCCGCGCAAAAAAAGCACGGCACTCACGGGAGTTTAACGCACCCCGGACGTACAGGACTACTTGTCACCCTGTCCGCATGGCGAACCAAATCGTCCGCCTCGGAAGTGAAAGCATGGCAGACCCAGTATGCCGACTCTCAGCGAAACCGTCAGCACTCTCTGGAATGGGCGGATTGCCGCACACTCTTCCTCACAGCGTTTCATGCGGAATAAATCCACAAAAAATTACATTCTATATTATACCACGGATTGTCAAAGGTTGCAAGAGGGTTTTGGAGAATTTTTTTAGGAAAAACATGGATTGTGTTTGGAAATCACACAAGTTCTCTTGATTCACATCCCTGGAATTCTTCAAATGGAATGGTATTACGAGTGTTTGGGGGATGTGTACAAAATGAATGGAAGGGGATTGTTAATGATGCTGAAAATTCCCGCAGAATATCATTTAGAGTTGCGAGAAAAAGTGATATATGTTATAATGAAATTGTAAATGATATCCGGTTTCTTTCGTTTTTGGTGTCTGATGCCGGATCACAACCACCCCCACGGAATGAGGATGCAAAAAACAACAGAAAGGAACTCGAATATGAAAAAGTTCATTCGATTGTGGATTGTAATGACGCTGGTAGCCGCATTTCTTGCTACCGGGGTGTCTGCCATTATGGTCGACGAAACCAAGGGAATCCAATATTTCCTCTTTGGTTCGTTCGATAGCATGGAGGAAGCCGCCAGCAAGGAAAACCCGCACAACCAGATGAAGCTGGCTTTTGAAACGATTGACGGAGGCGGCGGCATGGAGATGAGCTTCGATGGTTCATCCGGTGCGTACGGTCCCTATTTCAGCTTTGATGAAGTGGAGCTCGGGGAATATCGCTACGCCAAAATGCGATATTACTACAAATCGGTGGAAGGGGCACCCGAATCCTCAATGACCTTGCAGTATTATTTCCAGGGCGGAAGATGTTCGTACAAATTCACCATGGAAAAGGACAAATGGACGGACGTTGTCATCTCCTTCAAGAAAGGGGCAGAGGGATTTTCCGGTAAGGAATGGGCTGCCGATGCTACCGCGAAGCAGTTCCGGCTTCAACTCGGACTTTCTACCAATTCTTCCGAGCCGATTTATGTCAGTTACATCGCATTCTTCAAAACCCAGGAAGAAGCAGAAACATTCCACGGGTTCATCAATGTGGCGGAGTACAATTCTTACGTGTATGGCTACGAAGCGCTAATAAAGGATCGCTATCAGAATACGGAAGCGGTTAAGGAATTTATTGATACCCACTCGGTGGATCAGTATCTGTATGCGGATCAGCAGGCAGAAGTGGATGCGCTGACGGCACAGTTGAGAGAACTGTACAACGCCATGGAATGGAAAACCGGTCCTATGCCGGAACAGTATAAGCCTGCCTCCCATACCCTGACGGTTTTGGATGTCAAGACGTACGACGGCAGCAATCCCGGTGAGATTCCCACTGCCGGAACCAATTCTCCTTCCGAAACGGAACCCGCAGCAGAAGAGGAAACTCCCCCATCTACCGAACCCAGTGAGGATAGTGGAAACGGCATCGGAGGCATTGTTGTCGGTGTTCTTGCCGGTGTCATCGTGGCGGTTGTTGGGATTGTCATCGCGCAGAAAAAGAAGAAAGCATAAACAGGAGGGATGCCGAATGAAAATCCGAAACCAAAAAATCGTATCTCTGCTTCTGGCAGTTGTCATGATGCTCCCCTCCCTCTTTGCCATGCAGTCCTGTACCGTGCAGGCAGCGGAGACCGCAGGGGCAGCCAAGACCGGTACGGTGGTGTACGCGAAGACCGAGATTCCCGATTATTCCGACTATGCCTCCGCCGCTTATATTGAAAAGCAGATGAAGGCGACAGGCGCGTATGCCATCGCCTCCAAGGGAAAGCAGTTCTACATGAACGGTGCCTTCCATCCCACTGCCGAAGAAGCCCTGATGTCCAACAACTTCCAGACCGTGAAGGTCAACGGAAGTGCTGTGGCAAAGGCGTTCGGTATATCCGCGAACGGCATGACGGATTCCATGGATCCCGCCGACGTGGCAAAGAATCTGGGCATGGAATACATCCTGTATGACTACAAGCTCATCATTTTCTATACCGGCGAAGCACCGTTCCACGTATTTGATGATTTCTATACGCTCGAAGCCTTCTCTCTGATGCTGAAGGGTGCCTCTGAAACCGAGTTGAAGAATGCCTTTCTTGATCTTCCTCAGCTCGTCAGCAACAACGCTACCAACACGGTGTTCTACTCCGACCCCAACTTGAACCTGGGTATCCAGACTGCCATGTATGAGACAACTCTCGGCAACAATCCCAACGTTGCCACCGGTCCTGCACTGGTAGCCGGGGAAGGGGAGCACGCGAAAAATCATACGGTCGTCCGGGTGTTCAACCGTCAGCAGACCTGCACAGCGCAGTTCCTGGCGTATCCCGCGGATGTTATGGGCGGTGTAAAGGTTGCGGCAGTCCAGACGGGCGCGGAAACGCTCATTGCAACAGCCGCATTTGACGTTTCCAGCGGCAAAGCCTATGACGTTCGCGTGTTTGACACCTTCGGCTCCCTCCGGGCTTCCATTGTGCCGGAATTCAAGGGATCTTACACGATTGCAGCCGGCAACTTCCTCTCTGCTTATCCGAGCGAACTGCTCCTCGTTGCCAATACCGCTCCCATTGACGGCAAACTTTACCTGGCATTCTATCAGGCAGAAACCGGCGCTCTCGTGAAACAGATCACGCTGGATGCTGCATTTGCAGGAACGGGCAAAATTCAGGTCACCGTTCGTGAAAATGCAACCGGTGTGGACACATTGATTCTTTACTTTGCCGGTGTCAATGCCGTGTTCGAAGGCAGTGCGGAAAACAACACCTTCACCTGGTGTGACATTCAGCTTCCTTCCAATGTAACGGGTGTCTTTGCCTCCGCCAATGAAGGCGAACGGTTTATGGTTACCACCACCGAACTGGAATCCCTGTCCGAGCAGTCTTTTGTTCGCGTTTACGGATACGAAAACGGAACCGATGGCGAATCGGTGGATGTTGGTTTGCGGGAGAATATGTTCTACTCCAGCCATGCGGAAAACGTGAACCAGGGCTATATCGATCACGCTTCTTTCGCACACATTCGAACGGATATCTCCGGCTATTCGCTGCTGAATCAGGCGACCAGTGCCGGTACCGATGCAAAACTGGAAGAGGTATTTGAAAACAGTACCTATAACCAATACGTCAGTTCCTACGGCAGCTCCTACGCGAAGGGACTGGAAAACAAGAGCTATCATCTGGAACCCACCTTTACCCACCGTTGGAATGTGTCGGCATTTACTTCCCGTATGATGAAGTACATGGATCCCGCTTCCGGTCAGATGCTTTACTCTGCCATCGGTAAGAACGGTGAAAACCGTAACTACGAAGAATTGGGCGCTCAATTCTTAAACGCAACCTATGCGGACGGCATTTTGGAACTGGCGAAAATCCGTCTCTTCCCCATGCGTTCTTTCCTGCAGACCGTAGCAGGTGCGATCCGCGGTGAAAACGGAAATCCCGGCAACTTTGTTGGGATCTCTCCCGTTCACGAGCAGGAAATCAACGTGGCAGACTCCGTGGGTGACTACAACGTCAAGATGGTGGAAGGCTTCCGTTCCTTCCTTCTGAATCTCTACGGCTCCGTTGAAAATATCAACGAACGCTTTGGCACCAACTTTGCTGCCGAGGCGGACATCGACGCTCCCAGAAACGGAAATCGCGGGAAATGGGATCGCTACACGGGCGATTACTTCACCCAGTGGTGCCTCTACACCAGAACCATCGTCAACAAGCGAATTCTGGAAGCATACCGCGAAACTTTGATGGCGGGAATTCCTCCGGAATGTATCTCTTCTCACCAGATTCCGGAAGGGGAAGCGGTTTCCGGATTCCTCGGACAGGCGGACACCAGAATGTCACCCATTGATGTGGTCATGTCTGCAGGTACCGCTTTCGGTGCAACCCGTTACGGAAACTTCTCCGGTGATAGCTTAAACTTCCTCCGGTTTGCAAATCTGGCAGGACACAACAACATCGTGCTCGGGGAATATGCTTCCCTCCAGTCCAACTATCGTCTCGCTGCAAGACAGATTGAGTATATGTGGCAGAACGGTCTCCGAATGCTGGCGATCACCAACATGACGGCGGAAGTCCGCATCACGGAAACCGAAGCCATGCATTCCTTCCAGAAAAACCACAATGAGCCCAGACCCGGTTATGCGGGCGGTACGACCTCTGTGGTTTCCGTGGAACAGGCTGGCAAAAACTATAACATCATCCAGATTGGATACGGCGAAGGCAAGGAAGGGCTTCTCAAGTCCGTTGACGAGAATGGCGAATGGGAAGGCACCGTGTATCTCGTACCGTTCCACTCCCACGTGAACATTGTAAAGATCGACTCCCTCAACGGAACGGCTTCCGAGGTCAATACCACCGGCGTGATCAAGAACCTCGCCCACTCGGATCAGGTGGAAATCACCTTTGCGGCAAAGGGAAGCGGTAAGGTGAAGATTGACGTGTACAATGGCGGCTACCTCATGGAAGAAGCCTCTGAAACCTTCGATCTCACCGGAAACTTGACTCCTTACCGTTACGTATTCGCGAACCAGCTCAATCCCGAAGGCATCGAAATCAAGATCACCTTCGAAGATAAGAGCGCTGTGGTTGAAAAGATGCAGGGTACCATTCAGACCGAATGTGTGGGAAGAAAGTACTTCAAGGCAAGTGCATCGGCTATCAAGGACAGCATTGCAAACTACGCTGGCGTTACCTTCGACGTGCTCACCCCCGATATGAAGGGCTAAGGAAAAACACAAAATCCTCCGATCAAGGCAGATCGGGGGATTTTTTCTGTATAACCGATATGGTCGATACCGCTACGATTATTTATTTTCTTTCGGCATTTCGAGAACGTATTCCACGGTGTACGGTGCTTCCGTAGCGGGCTGAATCCGATAGAGACGAAGCTCGCCGGGGGCAAGATGTACCGGAATGGCAACGGTGTCTTCGTAAAGAAAATGCTCTTCTCCGTCTTCCTTCGACACTTCATACACGTGAGAACGGTTTTTCATCTTCAGAGAGGAGAATGCTCCATCCTCATAGTCACGGTTCAGCACCATCAGATAGCGGTTGCCGTACGCATCCTTGTGCTCGGAAATGGAAATTCTGGGGGGCAGCACGCCGTCGAGAAAAGTCGGAGGCCAAGCGGTCT
>JAZSQX010000231.1:0-2555 GCA_045538235.1 Eubacteriales bacterium | reverse complement strand
TAGCACCCCCGATGGATTTTTCCGTGGACGAGCCCATGGCAAATTCGTCCAGATTGGTCTTGCCGAGGAGCACACTCCCCGCCGCTTCTGCCCGCTCACACACCGTTGCCGTGTAGGGAGGCACAAAATTCGTTAAAATCCCCGAGCCGCAGGTCATGGGACAGCCCGCCACGGCAAAATTGTCCTTCACCGCATAGGGAATCCCGCAGAGAGGCGAAACCTCCTCCCCCGATGCGCGCATTCGATCCGCCCGTTCGGCTTCTGCCATGCCCCGCTCCTCCGTGATCGCGAGAAAGGCGTGAATCTGCCCCTCTCTTTCCCGGATTCTCTCAAAGCACGCTTTCGCCGCTTCCACCGCGCGAATCTCCCGCTTTTCCAGAGCCGCTGACAGCTCCCACGCGGTCATGTTTGGTATCTCTTTCATTTCGCTCTCCTTATACCACCCGGGGCACCACGATGTACGTGCCGTCATATCCCCCCGAAGCGGCACTGACGGGATGTGGGAACCCTGTCACCTCATCCGCCCGCAGTCCGTTTTCGTCGGGATCGTTCAAGAGAACAGCATCCGTCCCCGTCCACGCCTCTCCTCCTTCGTTCGCCATGGGGGAGGTCGCGGCAGACGTGATGATCTCCGCGAGGGTTTCCATCTCCTGCGCCATGGAGCCGTCCCAGTGAAGCATGGCGGCATCGGCGAGGATTTTCATGGTTTCTTCGTTCATGGTTCTTCCTTTCTCATCTGACGGAGCAGGGCAATTTCACACCCGTACCCGTCCAGATCGTTGGGGGTTTCCAGATAAAAGGGGCGATCCCGCAGGACGGGGTGGTGGATGATCCGCCCAATGGCTTCGATTCCGATGCTTCCCTCCCCGATCTTCGCGTGACGATCCTTGTGGGAGCCTCGCGGGTTCATGGAATCGTTCAGGTGAATGGCACGGAGCCGGTCGATTCCCACAATGCGGTCGAATTCCCGGAGCACGCCGTCCAGATTCCCCACCAGGTCATATCCCGCGTCGTTTACGTGGCAGGTGTCAAAGCAGACCCCCACATATCCCCGCAGTCCCGCGTCCACCCGGTCGAGAATCATCCGCAGTTCTTCAAAGGAGCGGCCGATTTCCGTTCCCTTGCCCGACATGGTTTCCAGGAGCACCGTGGTGGACATTCCCTGCCACAACACCCGGTTGAGCATATCGGCAATCATCGCAACCCCTGCTTCCACCCCCTGCTTTACATGACAGCCGGGATGAAAATTATAAAGGGAGCCGGGAAGCTGTTCTAAAAACTGCAGTTCCCCGTGCATGGAATCCCCCGAATAGGTGCGGACCCCCTCATCCGCGGAGCAGGGATTGTATGTATAAGGGGCGTGAGCCAGGGGCATTCCCATGCCGTGCTCCTCCAATAGCTGCCGAAGTGCCGCCACGTCTTCGGGATCCGCCTCCTTGTTCACCTTGCCCCCCTTGGGATTCTTCGTAAAATACTGAAAGGTATTCCCTCCCACAGCCAGCATCCGCTGTCCCATGGAGAGATATCCCCCTTCCGTGGAGAGATGACATCCGATCCGAAACATTTTCGTTTCCTCCTCGTGGTGATTCGTATTTTTTTCGTTTTGTTTCAATATAATAATACTGTTTGCCCATTTCGCTGAAAGGAGCCGACCAATGCATTCAAAAATCGTTTTGCTCGAACCCTTTCTCCGCCGCATCCGCCGCATTGTCCGACAGACCGGGAAAGATCGAATCTCCCTTTACGCAGCACAGGCTTCCTTCTTTGTGATTACGTCCGTTGTCCCCTTCGTTTCTCTGCTGCTGACCATCATCGGTCTGGTGCTTCCCACGAAGGTACCCGCCCTCTCCCTTTCCGGGGAAGACGGACTATCCGTTCTGCTCCGCACGCTGGGAGAAGGGATCCGGGAGGCACCGGGGGTTCCCCTGCTCTCCCTCTCCGCCGTCACCACCCTATGGAGTGCTTCCCGGGGAGTCTCCGCCATCCGCCGTGGGATTGAAACCGTATACCGCGTCGACGAGGGACACAGCTACGTCATCCACCGTCTGCGCTCCCTCGTCAGCACCGTGATCTTCCTGCTTTCCCTTACAGCGGCGGCGGTGGTTCTCCTGTTCGGCGACACCCTGTTCGGAATGCTGGGAGAGAACATCTCCCTCCTGTTCCGCCGTCTTCGCACCCCCTTATTCATCGCCGCCATGATCGTCGTTTTCACCGCCGTCTACGTCTCCGTGGCACGCCGCAGTACCGCCATGCCATCGGGGATCGGTTCCCATCTGCCGGGAGCGGTGTTTTCCTCCCTGGGGTGGATGGTGTTCTCCTACGGGTATTCCCTGTACATCACGTATTTTCCTCGCGCCTCGTCCATTTACGGAGGGCTGGCTGCCATCTGCCTCATCATGCTGTGGCTGTACTTCTGTATGCTGATTTTCCTCTTCGGAGCAGAAGTCAACAAACTCCGGCTGGAGTGATTTGTAGAATTAGGTGAAATGCGGGGAGATACTTTCCTTAAAAAGTACCTCCCCGCGTCCCTTCTCCAAAACTTTCTGGAGGAGGGG
>JAZSQX010000240.1:0-2370 GCA_045538235.1 Eubacteriales bacterium | reverse complement strand
GAAGCCCCCGTTCCCTCCACCGATACCGTCAACACCTACCTGATGTCCGAAATCGAAGGTCAGTATAAGATGCAGGGACGTTCCGGTACCTACGGCACTTCCATCAGCGCTGACTGGTCGGGATGCGGCATCGAATTTGGTGCGTACTGTAAGAACGACGTGAAAATCCAGGCTACCGTAATCGTGGTGGACGAAGGCTACCCCATGGCGGGAACCTACCTCACCGTGTACATTGACGGCGTGCGGCAGGAAGAGCGGATCCGCGTTTCCAAGGGAACCAAGACTTTGACGATCGCCACCGATCTGGAAGAGGGTTATCATGAATTCGGCGTGTATCGTCAGTCCCACAACGCCCATGGAAACCTGAACTTTGATTCCATCACCGTAGAAGGGGTTCTCACCGAACGTCCTGCGGATCGGGATCTGTACATCGAATTCCTCGGGGACTCCATTACCTGCGGCTGGGGGATTTATACCAACGGTGACGTGGCAGCCTACCCCAACAGCGATGCAACCAATGGCTTTGCGTTCCTGACAGCGGAACTGCTCAACGCGGACTATTCCTTGGTCTGCCGCGGAAGCTGGGGCATCATTGCCAAGAAGCCCGGGGAAAACATTCCCGA
Organism: Eubacteriales bacterium; assembly: GCA_045538235.1. Taxonomy (GTDB): domain Bacteria; phylum Bacillota; class Clostridia; order Oscillospirales; family CAG-272; genus UMGS1696. The sequence goes on along the minus strand of JAZSQX010000240.1, from coordinate 1,747 downwards.
TGCGTATAAGTATATCTGCTACAGCCGGAACGAAACCGATCTGTATGACTTTGAATCCGCCCGCAAGCCCGATATTGTGGTCATCAATCTGGGTACCAATGACGTGGGTCGTTCCGGATTTGAGAATGCCGCAGAAGCATTCATCGAGGACGTACGGGAAAAGAACGGAGAAGACGTTCCCATCGTCATCACATGGAATATGATGAACGATACCTGCATTTCTTCCTGGCGGCGTGTCGTGAAAAATCTGGGCGGCCAAGAGAACGGTGTGTATCTGGTGGAACTGCCCAGGGGAGTAGGCGGCGGAGGCGGTCACCCCAATGAGGCACAGCATAAAGCAGCAGCAGACGTTCTGGCGGAATATATCCAGGACACTCTGCTGTCCGAATGAGAACAGGAAACTACCATCCGGAGGATCATACCATGAAAAAAACATACACCATGGCGGACATGAAAGCGCAGTTGAAGGTGCTGGGACGTTCCAAAGAATACGGCACCTCCATCAGCGGTGACTGGTCCGCGTGCGGTATTGAATTTGCGGCGCATTGCAAGGGGGACGTAGCGGTGACGGTCACCGTGATCAAAATCCCCGAGGACAATTACGAAGCGGGCTCCTACTTCACCGCATACGTAGACGGCATCCGGGACGAAACCCGCTATCTGGCAACGGAGGGTACCCACGACGTGGTGATTGCACGGGATCTGCCCGAGGGAGATCATCACTTCCGCATCGCCCGTCAGGCACACAACACCCATTGCAATCTGAATTACGACGCTGTGACCATCGATGGGGAACTGAACGCGAGACCCGCGGATCGGGACTTCTATATCGAATTTTTAGGAGACTCCATCACCTGTGCCTGGGGGGTCTACACGGATGGAGATCTGGAAGCCTATCCCGCTTCCGACGGCACCTCCTCTTACGCTTTCCTCACGGCAGATGCACTGGGGGCAGACTATTCCATGGTTTGCCGTGGAAGCTGGGGCTTTATGGCGAAGGTGCCGGGATGCAATATCCCCGATGTCTATTCCTACATCTGCTACAGCCGGAACCGGGAGGATCTCTACGATTTTGAAGCGGCAAGAAAGCCCGATTTGATCGTGATCAATCTGGGTACCAACGACACCGAATGGCAGAAGGATGACGACAAGAAAGTCGCATTCAAGGCGAAGGTGGAAGCGTTCCTGGATGATCTCCGTGGTAAAAACGGAAATATGCCCATCCTGTACGTCTACAATATGATGAACCGCAGTTGTGTGGACATGGTACAGGAAATCTTCGAGAAGCGCGGAGGGGAAGAGGCAGGATTCCACACCCTCGAGCTTCCCAGAGGGGACAAGAACGGCGGCGTTCACCCCACTATTCCCAATCAGAAGGCGGCATCTCTCATTCTGACGGAATACATTCGTGAGCACTTCATGAAATAAACGGACACAAAAAATACGGACTGTCGTGAAATCCCAAGGAAATCACGGACAGTCCGTTTTTGTTTTGCTTTGGATTATTCTTCGTCCAGAATGGAAATTTGCTCGGTGGAGAGAATCTCGTCCACCTTCTTCGGATAGGGGATGCCGAGATGCTCATAACCCAGTCGGGTGACCATCCGTCCCCGGAGCGTGCGCGCCAGAAAACCGATCTGGAGAAGATAGGGCTCGCACACGTCTTCCAGCGTGACGGCTTCTTCTCCGATGGTGGCGGCGAGGGCCTCCAGACCCACAGGACCGCCGTTGTAGAAGCGGATGATGG
>JAZSQX010000059.1:0-2130 GCA_045538235.1 Eubacteriales bacterium | reverse complement strand
TTTTTTTTGAAATTCCTGTATTTTTTTGCATTTCCTCTTGACTTCATCGGTTGAGAATGCTATAATACCGTCATCAAATGCGTTTGAACAGGAACAAGTAGGTTCGAATCCATCCTACAGAGAGTTGCCGGGTGGTGCGAGGCAATGGGGAGATGCGAAACCGAATACATCCTGCGAGCAGTGCACCGAACGGGTTTCCCAGTAGGCTGCAACGGGAGTTCCCGTCACAGAACAAGAGTGTTGCTTGACACTCTCTAAGGCCGCGATTGCGAGATTGCGGTAAATTGAGGTGGTACCACGGGTTCTTCTCGTCCTCTGTATTCTATCCCAGAATGCGGAGGGCGTATTTTTTTGCCGTCAGGCGATTCCCCCTCCAGATTCTCAAGCATGTAAGGAGAAAAATATACCATGTCACCCGCACAGCTCTACACCATCATTGCACTCTGTATCTACGCCGCCATCATGGCATTCATCGGCTGCATCAGCTACGGAAAATCCAAAACTCTGGACGGATTTCTCATCGGAGGCAGAAACATCGGCGCCTGGATGACCGCATTCGCCTATGGCACCACGTACTTCTCCGCCGTTGTGTTTGTGGGATATGCCGGTCAGCACGGCTGGAACATCGGCATCGGCAGTATCTGGATCGGGATCGGCAATGCTGTTCTCGGATGCCTGCTCTCCTGGCTCTTCTTTGCCAACCGTACCAGAAAAATGACCAAAAAGCTCGGGGCAAAAACCATGTCTGAGTATTTTGAAAAACGGTACAACTCCAAGGGAATGAAGATTTTTGCCGCTATCGTTATCTTTATTTTCCTTGTTCCCTACTCCGCGGCGGTATACAAGGGGCTCGGCTCCCTGTTCAGCAACGTCTTCCCCGGGGTGGAAACCTGGGTCTGGATGATGATCATCGCCTGTCTCACCGCCATTTATCTGGTGGCGGGCGGCTATGTTGCCACCTCTTACACGGATCTGATCCAGGGGATCATTATGATCGTCGGGGTGATTTCTCTCGTGATCGCGGTTTTCCGCCATGAAAGTGTGGGCGGCATCGCCAATTTCATGGAAAACCTCCGGAATTTCCAGCCTCTCGCCGGAGATCCCAGCCCCGTTACGGGGGAACAGCTCACCAATCTCTTTGGCGGCTCCTCTTTCCGTTTCCTCTGCGTGAACATCATGCTCACCAGCTTCGGCACCTGGGGTCTGCCTCAGATGATCGGCAAATTCTACGCCATCAAGGACACCGCCGCCATCAAGCGGGGTACCATCATCTCCACGATTTTCTGCATGGTGATCGGATGCAGTGCCTACCTCATCGGCAGTACCTCTCGTCTGATTTTAGGCGGTCAGCTTCCTGAGGGCGGCATCGACTCCGTGATTCCCACGCTTCTTATGGAAGTGCTGGGCAGCGGCACCCTCGGTCTCATCCTGCTGGCGGTGATTCTCATTCTGCTTCTGTCCGCCTCCATGTCCACGCTACAGGCAGTGGTTCTCACCTCCGCTTCCGCCGTAGCCGTCGACTTGATTCCCTCTGTGCGAAAAAAAGCTTTTAAGCCGGAAAAACAGGTGCTCATCACTCGCCTGTTCTGCCTTGCCTTCGTCGCCTGCTCCTTTCTTTTTGCCACCCAGAATATCCCCATTATTGTGAGTCTCATGTCCTTCTCCTGGGGCGTGGTCTCCGGCTGCTTCATCGGTCCCTACATCTGGGGACTCTTCTCAAAAAAGATCACCAAAATCGGCGCTATCGCGGGCATGATCGGTGGCCTTCTCACCGTGGGCATCACCACCCTCGTCATCACGCTGACCTCTGACTTCGCGACCGCAGCGGCAAAATCCCCCGAAATGGGCGTCGCCGCCATGGCAGTTTCCCTCATCTTGGTTCCCGTTGTCAGCGCATTTACCAAGGATCAAGATCCCGAACGTGTGGATGCAATCTTCTCCTGCTACGAGGAAGAGTGATTTCCCGCAAAACAATTCAGGTGCAGTCCGGTTCTCACAGCAGAATCGGAGCTGCACCTTTTTCCTATCATCCATTCACCTAAAGGACGGCGCGTGGGCTTCCTCCTTGGCAAATGCATTGGGACCGGGGTTCGACATCGAGAAGTACATCTTCGCGGCTTTGGTCGTGCC
>JAZSQX010000126.1:0-2664 GCA_045538235.1 Eubacteriales bacterium | reverse complement strand
GCCTTCAACGAGGGGATGGGAAACCGGATGTTCTTTGCATCGGATGAGTTTTATCTCAAGGGGAAGCTGCCTTTGCCCGACGACGCGTATTACGGCGAATATACCCAGATTGAAAACGGTGTGGGGATGATCACGTCCTTTGAACACGAGTTTGATTTCATGATGGACAGTCTGACGGAAGAGGAGTGCGAGGTACAGCGAAACGTCTCCGTGGCAACGGGGGAAGCCGCATATCCTCTGATGTGTTCCCTCACGGAAAAGCTCCGGGAAAAATGCCCCGGATTCCGCTGTGCGGTTCACGTTGTCAAAAACCGATTCTTCGGCGGGGAAGTGACCGTGACGGGACTTCTGACCGGGCAGGATCTGGCAGAACAACTGGCAGGGAAGGAGCTTGGGGAGACCTTGTATCTCTCCCGGAATACCCTCCGGGCAGAAGGGGATTTGTTCCTCTGCGGAATGTCCCCGGCAGAACTGGAAGAAAAGCTGGGCGTCTCCCTTGCATTTGTGGAGAACGACGGCGGGGCGTTCTTAGAACATCTTCTGGGAATGGCATGAAAATAGTCCCGATTCCGTTTTGTGTACCCGATTGAAGAAAACGCATTTTGATCAATAAGTATGGATGGAGGATGCCCATTTGAAAAAATACTTTGTTGTCAGCTTGGTGAAAAACGGAATTTTGGGAGGAGGTATCGTTGCTGATTTTGAAGCGATTACCTACCATACGGGCAAGTTAACCATACCGGATCGGTACAGACATCTGGAAATGAAATACAAAGATATTTCTAAAGTAACCACAGGTTGGCTTTTTATATTGCCAACGGTTTTGATAGAAATGCAGAATGGTGAAAAATTCAATTTTGCTGTGTTTTTCAGCAGAAAGCGTTTTGTCAACGTCCTCAGAGATATGGGAGTCAACGCATAAATTCTGATTTATCGTGCAGTTTACGGGAACACAAAAGGAAACTGGGAATAAAAATAAAGATAGAAACGGAGTAAGATATGGCAAAGCCGGTAGTGGCGATTGTCGGACGTCCCAACGTCGGCAAGAGCACCTTATTCAATAAACTGATCGGGGAACGGCGTGCAATCGTCGAAGACAGACCCGGTATTACCCGAGATCGCATTTACGGCGAGACCGAGTGGCGGGGCAAAACCCTGATGGTCATCGATACGGGGGGGATTGAACCCAAAACGGATGACCTGATTTTGAAGAAAATGCGGGAACAGGCGCAAGTCGCCATTGACACAGCGGATGTGATTATTTTCATGTGCGACATCCGGACGGGTCTTCTGGCGGACGACATGGACATTGCCGTCATGCTGAAGAAGAGCGGCAAGCCCGTGGTTCCCTGTATCAACAAGGCGGACAAAATCGGCGACGTGCCTCCGGAATTTTACGAATTCTACGAGCTGGGCTTCGCCATCGATCCCATCGCCATTTCCTCCCTTCATGGAAGCGGAAGCGGCGACGTGCTGGATGCGGTGCTGGAGGTACTGCCGGAGTTTTCCGATGAGGAAGAGGACGACGACGTCATTTCCGTGGCGGTCATCGGCAAGCCCAATGCGGGGAAATCCTCCCTCGTCAATCGGGTGCTGGGGGACGAGCGGTGTATCGTGTCCGACATTCCCGGTACTACGCGGGACGCCATCGACACCTATTTTGAAAATGCCCACGGGAAGTACAACTTCATCGACACCGCAGGTATCCGTCGTCAGTCCCGGGTGGATGACAAAATCGAAAAAATCAGCGTGCTTCGGGCGAAAATGGCAGTGGAGCGTGCGGACGTGTGCCTGATTATGGTGGATGCCGGGGAAGGTGTCACCGAGCAGGACGAGAAAATTGCCGGAATCGCTCACGAAGCGGGCAAGGCGGCGATCATCTGCATCAATAAGTGGGATACGGTGGAAAAGGACAACTCCACTACCAACGAATTCACGAAAAAGGTCTACGATGCGCTGTCCTATATGACCTACGCGCCCCTTCTGTTCATCTCAGCAAAGACGGGACAGCGGGTGGACAAGCTCTTCGAGCAGATCAATTACGTCCACAATCAGTCGAAAATGCGGGTTTCCACGGGGATGCTCAACGACGTGCTGGCGGATGCCGTGGCGCGGGTACAGCCCCCGTCCGATAAGGGCAAACGGCTGAAGGTCTACTATATGACCCAGACTCAGGTGGCTCCTCCCACCTTCGTGCTATTCTGCAACAACGCGGAACTGTTCCACTTCTCGTATCAGCGCTATATTGAAAACTGTTTGCGGCAGACCTTTGGTTTCCGCGGTACGCCCGTCCGGCTTGTGATCCGGCAGAAGGGCGAAGACGAGTCTACTTGACGGGAGAACGGTATGCTTCATTATTTTTTGCGATTTGAACTTGGCTACAAGGGTATCATTGGGATGTACTGTCACGACATTCCGCTGTTTGCCAGCCTGCTTTTGATTTTGGTTTATGTGATGATTCCTTATATGCTGGGGAGCATCAACACCGCCGTCATCACTTCGGGTAAGATGTACGGCGAAGACGTGCGCAGCTACGGAAGCGGCAACGCGGGCTTTACCAACATGATGCGTATTTACGGCGGAAAAGCGGCAGTTATCACCTTCGTGGGGGATATTCTGAAAACGGTGATTGCCATTCTCATCGGATGGTGCGTGTTCGGGTAT
>JAZSQX010000241.1:0-5016 GCA_045538235.1 Eubacteriales bacterium | reverse complement strand
CGTGTGCGGAGGCAAACTGTCTGCCTTCACCCAGTACGTGGGTCTTCCAGCCAAGTTCCACCATCGCCCAGTTGGCTTCGTAGCGGTCCATGGTGATGTTCATCCGTCCGCCGCCCGATGCGATCTTGATGGAGCAGGAGTCGTCGGAGAGGGAAGCGATGAAGGTTTCGAAGGGATCGATGTATTCGAGAGCGGAGGTTTCGCCTACGTCACGACCGTCGAGAAGGGTGTGAATGCGGATCTTTGCTACGCCCTCTGCCTTTGCCTCTGTGATCATGGCTTTCAGATGGTCGATGTGGCTGTGGACGTTGCCGTCGGAGAAGAGCCCAATGAAGTGGAGGGCACCGCCGCTTGCTTTTACGCCGGAGACGAGAGCCTTCCAGGTGTCGGAAGCAAACATCTTGCCGGATTCAATGGAGGCGGTCACCAGCTTGGCACCCTGTGCGAAGACCTGACCGCTGCCGAGAGCGTTGTGACCCACTTCGGAGTTGCCCATGTCATCATCGGAGGGAAGACCTACGGCGGTACCGTGTGCTTTCAGGGAAACCATGGGGTAGTTTGCCATCAGACGATCCAGATTGGGCGTCCGTGCCATACGAACCGCATTGGCTCCGGTGTCGGGTGCGAGTCCCACGCCGTCCATGACGATGGTGAGAACGGGGCGAATGGCAGGTGCGCCATCATGCTTGACGAGAGTTTTCATGTTTCTTCATCCTCTTTTATAGTAAAATTTTTTTGAAAGCATAATGAAGGCTGGGAACGGTAGACGTTTTTGATGGGAATGCCCGCTTTTTCCGCCATGCGGACGGTCTGACCCGCGCCGCTTCGGGGGGTGCCGTTGTAGTAGGCGATGCAGCAGGAGGCGTGATCCACCATGAACTGATTCCGCTCCTTCATGCAGGTGGGCGTGTAGAAGTCGGAGAGATACACGATGGCGGATGCCTTGCCCTTGATCTGCTGATAGCGGCGGAGCTCGTCCAGGTGATCGCCCCGCTTCGTCCAGACCTCGGTCTGATTGCGGCAGGGGAGCGCCAGAATCAACTGAATGGCGGGGTTGTATTTCGCTGCCCGGAGGAGGATTTCCTCTGCCAGCATATCGAAGCCCAGCGCGCCGCCGCAGAGAAAATAGCGGTAGCCCGCGCCCACCAATTCCCGCAGGACGGATTCCACGTCGCTGACAATGGCGGTGAGTTGATCGGGAGGCAGATGGCGATGCCCCGTGAAGCAGCAGGTGTTTGCCCTCTCCATGTCGGGGGGCAGAGGGGGATATTGCGGATGCATAGAGACTCCTTGAACGCCGTCGTGCGGGAGAATGGGAGAGGGTGGGCTTGCCGTTGGGAAAACGGGGTGCCGTGGGGGCTCTTTTTCCCTCGTGCTTGACAAGGCGGAGATTTTATGGTATAGTGATAACAGAATGTGAGAGAAAAGGGAGGGATTCCGATGAAGCCGTTCTGTCGGCTGATACTGCGGTCAGAGGCGCTGTGCCGATTGGTGGAAGCGGCGCTGGACTGCGCGGAAATTCCCCATGATGTGGGCGATGATCCGTCCGGGATGGAGGAAGTGGGAATTCTTTCCCTTGACGCCTTGCCCTCGGAAGAGGAATTGTCCCGTTTTCGCGGTGCGGTGGTGATTCTGCCCTTTTCATTCCGGGCTTCGGTACGGTCGGAGGCGGAGGATCGCTTGCGCCGTGTGTTCGGAGATGCGTTTCTCCTGTTGCCCCGTCCGTTTCTCGTGACGGATCTGATCCGGGGCGTGTGCCGCTTTTCGGACGAATCCGGCATGAGGGAGACTTTTGTGCCCGCTTCCCCGGTGTCTGCCCCGGAGCCTGTCCGCCGGATGGAACTGTCCCCGGAAGAGCGCACTCTCACCTACGGAAGTCAGAGCATCCGCTTTACGCCCATGGAATGGACGATGTTCACTGCCCTGTATGAGGCGGGAGGCGAGCCGGTAAGCCGGGAGATTTTGCGGAATCGATTCCGTTCCAAGGGCGGCAGCAACGCGGTGGACGTGTATATCCGGTATTTGCGGAAGAAGCTCGAGCCCCTGTTCGGCGACGGGGTTCTCCTGTCCGTGAGAGGAGAGGGATATCGCCTGCGTCTGCCCGGGGTGGCGTGATGGGTTCTGTTTTTTGTGCTATTTGATATTATAACACAAAACTTTCGAAAATACAACGATCTCTTGCCTGATTTTCGGAAAGAACCGCCCCTCCTGGCAGATTTCTTGCAGGGCATCCTCCTTTTATCAGAAAGTTTTCACGAAGGAAATCGGAATCTCCCAGTTTTTCGGGCGCAAAAAGTGTGAATTTATGAAAAATAACAGTTTACTTTTCGCGCCGGATGGAGTATAATAGAATAGGAATCCTATCATACGAAAAAACGACTGTGATCGGAAAGAAATAAAGCCGCCCCCACCAGAGAGCGCTGTCATCGGCTGAAAGCAGCGCAGAGGCTTTTCTGTGCGTCCGTGAGTCCATCCCGCTTGTCGGGTTCGGGTGACTCCGTTATCGGTCTTTGAGTGAAAAATCAGAGTGGAACCGCGATCCGTCGCCTCTGCCGTTTTGTTGTGCGGCGGGGCATTTTTTGTTTTCCCGGACGGGGGTGCTCCCTCTTTTAGAAAATCCGGCCCCGTGCCGTTTGATCGGAGTGTTTATGAAGCATATGCCAAGCGAACCGAACCAGAAAATTCAGATTACCATTGTCCCCGAATCCGCCCTCGGGAAAGCTGTCTGCCGCCAGATGAAGGCAATTGGCAGCGACATCGACTCCATTCTGGAACGCGACCCGGCGGCACGGGGAAGAGGGGAAGTGCTCCTCCTGTATTCGGGAGTGCACGCCCTTCTCATGTACCGCCTGTCCCATGCTCTTCACGGCAAGGGATGCAAATTCTCCGCCCGCGCCGTGTCCCAACTTGCCAAATTCCTTACGGGGATTGAAATTCACCCCGGTGCAGAGATCGGCAAGGGACTGTTTATCGACCACGGCTCCGGTGTCGTCATCGGGGAAACTGCCGTGGTGGGCGACTACTGTACTATCTATCAGGGCGTGACTCTGGGCGGTACGGGAAAGCAGACGGGAAAGCGTCACCCCACCCTCGGCGATAACGTGATGGTGGGGGCGGGTGCCAAACTCCTCGGTAACTTTACCGTGGGATCCAATTCCAAGATCGCCGCAGGGGCTGTGGTGCTGGGAGACGTGCCCGAAAACAGCACTGCGGTGGGCATTCCCGCTCACGTGGTGCGCCGCGACGGTGCCAAGGTGGAAAAAGGCTCCGACCTTGACCAGGTGCACATCCCCGACCCGGTGGAAAACGAGCTCCGCGCTCTCCGAGAACGGATTGCCCTTCTGGAAGAGCGGATCCACGGAAAGGTGGAAGAAGCGGAGGAGGAAGCATGAACCATTCTCCCACCCCCCGTTCGGTGGCAGGTGCCATCTGGGCGGCGATGCGGGTGTTCCTCTACGGAATGCTCATCTATATCAGTCAGACCTGGGTCATTACGGGAATGGTTACCCGTTCCGCGATGGGGGGAGGATTGAAAATCTCTTTGGAGGAACCGAGTACCCTGATGCAGCCCGTGATCGATCTGGTGATGCAGAATATCACCATGATCACGCTCATTTCCAACCTGCTGACGGTGCTGATTCTGTGTCTCCTGTTCCACTTCCGCCGGAAAAATCCCGCCAGAGAAATGGGGATCCGTCCAACGCCGGTGAAATGGCTGCCCTGGTGCGCTGTTCTCGGTACTGCGATGAACATTTTTGTCTCGGTGACCATGGGATTTCTTCCCGAGGACAGTTTCCTGGTAGAGGCGCAGATCGAGCAGTACGCTCCCATGTTTGAAGGGGAAAATCTCCTTCTCCAGATTCTTGCCATTGCCGTGTCGGCGGGCATCGTGGAAGAGCTGATCTTCCGCGGGATTGCCATGAAGCGGCTTTTGCCCGCGGCATCTCCCACCGCCGCCGTGGTTCTGTCCGCCGTGATCTTCTCGCTGTTCCACGGAACGCCCCTTGCCATTGCCTACTCCTTCCTCCTTGGCGTGATGCTGGCGATGGTGTACCGGGCCAGCGGATCCTCCGTGCAGGGAATCGTGATCCACGTGTTCTTCAATCTCACGTCCTTCTGGATCACCTCCTGCTCCGGCGTTCCCCTGGTGATCCTGTACCTCATCTCCCTTCCCGTCGCCGTGGTTTCCTTCACCGTCCTGCTCAGACAGAGAAAGCGCACCGCACCCACGGATGGGATGCAGTAATAAAATAAAAAGATTATCAAAAACGGAGGATTATCATCCATGAAGCTGTATAACACCTTAACCCGTACCCGGGACGAATTTGTGACCCACGAGCCCGGCAAATGCAAAATGTATACCTGCGGTCCCACCGTGTACCACTTCGCCCACATCGGCAACCTGCGCTCCTACATCATGGAGGACGTTTTGGAAAAATATCTCCGCTACACGGGACTGGACGTGACTCGCTGCATGAACATCACCGACGTGGGACACCTCTCCAGCGACGCGGACACCGGAGAAGACAAAATGCTCAAGGGGGCAAAGCGGGAGAAAAAGACGGTGATGGAAATCGCCGCCTTCTATACCGAGGCATTCTTCGCCGACTGCGGCAAGCTGAACATCAAGATTCCCGAAATCGTCGTGCCTGCCACCTCCTATATCCCACAGTTTATCGAGATGGTACAGGGACTCCTTGACAAGGATTACGCCTACCTCTCCGGCGGCAACGTGTACTTTGATACCTCCAAACTGGAAAACTACTACGTCTTCAACAACCACGACGCAGAAGACCTGGAAGTGGGCGTGCGCGAGGGTGTGGAGGAGGACACCGCCAAGCGGAACAAGTGCGACTTTGTGCTCTGGTTCACCAAATCCAAGTTCGAGGATCAGGAACTGAAATGGGACAGTCCCTGGGGCGTGGGATATCCCGGCTGGCACATCGAATGCTCCGCTATTTCCCTCCAGAATCTGGGCGAATACCTGGATCTCCACTGCGGCGGCATTGACAACGC
>JAZSQX010000115.1:0-3670 GCA_045538235.1 Eubacteriales bacterium | reverse complement strand
GACCGCTTGGCCTCCGACTTAGTCGTGGTTCCGGGAAGCAGGGAGCCAATCGACGTGCCAAAACCGTCACCATTCCCACCCGCACCATCGATTCTCTCTGCGGGGATTCTCCCGTGGATCTGATCAAGCTGGACGTGGAAGGCTCGGAGATGATCTCCCTGAACGGAGCTCGCCGGGTACTGGAAGATCGCTCCCCCAATCTGGTTCTCTCGCTCTATCACCGCACGGACGATCTGTTTCTGCTTCCCCGGACAGTGCGAACCCTTCTTCCCCACCATCGGCTATTTCTGCGGCGTGTTCCCTGCATTCCGCTGTGGGATCTTACGCTGTACGCAGTTCGCCCCCAATAAAACAAACAGGCTGCCGCACTCTGGATTCCTCCACGGTGCCGCAGCCTGTTTTTGCTTCCGTTATCGTTATTCCGCCTTGACGATCCCCGTGATGAGAGCCGTCACTGCCAGGTATTTGCTGTAGATCTTTACTTCCTTGTTCATCCCGATATAGCGGTTTCCCCCGAGAAGAAAACTGCCGTTCGCATCGAGTTTTCCTCTCGCATCCAGGCTGGCTTCTACATCCACGCGGTAGAGATCCCCGGTTGCCGTATTCTGCGCCCATACAATCGTGCCGTCTGGCATTTCATAAAAGGTCTGGGCATCGCGGACGGTAATACCCTCCCGCAGAGTTCCGAGAAACTCATTTGTCTCCTGCAGATAGAAATTCGTTCCTGCGTCCATGTAGTTCTGGGCGGAGGAATTTTTGATATCGAGAATCTCAAAGGAAATTACGTAATTTTCCAGCTCCACCTTGTCGTTGACATCCGAACCTCTGACAGAAAAGAAACGGATCCCAATGGCTACCGCACACACCAGAACGATGATGATAATGAACCAATCAAGGGCGTTGAGCCGCTTCGCTTGTTTTTTATTTTTCATAAGTCCTCCGATTTTCATTCATGCTCGGTATCACAAACAGTTTTGCATCCATCTGCGATTCACTGTAAAGCTCCAGAGAGTCTGTCACAACAATGCGGTACTGGTTGCCATCCACATAAGACTGCTCCGTTATCACGATTCCGCTTTCGATGGCAATCACGAATATGGATTGAATCTTCTCTTCGCTCTCTACCGTTGTTACCGTAATTGTTTTGGCATCCCGGTTCACGGTAAAACTCGCCTGTTCCATCCGCACCATTTCCAGGAGTTGTGACGCGGAAGCAATCCCCACTTTCTCGTACAGACTATAGGGATTCGCTTTGTCCCAGTTCTGATACGCGCCGCCTTCCACGTAGAGCGTTTCTCCGTCACAGATGATTGTTTTGGTTTTGGATTCCACACGGAACGCGTTTCCTTTTTTGGTGATCTGACATTTTTCGGAGTTGTACAGACCACCGTGGGTTCGGATGATGCGGAAACTCCGGATATAAGCCTCCGGCTCCGCGAGATTCTCGAAGATTTCCCGATCGGTCAGGTTAAAATATACGTCAATGTATTCATTTTCAGTGGATTCCACAGTATACGGCAATTGATTGGTATTGTGAATCGTATCCTTGTCCTCTCCCTCGCTGCCGCCAAACAGTCGGCTGACAAAGGCAGGAACCGGCAGGATCCCCGTATACAGAAACAGTAGCAGAAAAATCACACCGACGACCGTGAGTGTCAGTGTAATACTGACCAGGGATTTGCCGCCATGAAATTTTGTGGTTTTTTTCTCATCCTTCATATTCATCGATTTCCATCGTTTTATTTTTCCGAACCCTGTCCGTTTTCCTCTTCAGCCGGAGTGTTCTCCGCCGGCGGTGCATCGCTGCCGAGGTTGTGGGCTTCAATTTTCTTCGCTTTTTCGGGATCCAGTTCATTCATGTACTCCGCCACGGTTGTTTCGTCTTCCGTAAGTCCGGAGTGCTTTCTCGTGTCGGGATTTCGCATGATAATAAAATTTATCACAAGAAGTAAAAGTGCAATACAGGCAATCCCAACGGCTTTCTCAAACCGCTCGTCCTGGAATAATTCTTCCGTACAGAACACCGCGATCAGTCCGAACACGGCACACAGAGCGTACAGGATGCGAACCGACTCCTTCTGCGTAAAGCCCATGTCGATGAGGCGGTGGTGAATATGTCCTCTGTCCGCCGCAAAGGGGCTTTTTCCGGAGAAAATCCGTCTGAAAATGGCAAAAGCGGTATCCAGAATGGGGAGCGCAAAAATTGTCAGCGGCACGATAAACGCCATGACAGCATGGAGTTTGAACACCCCCTGAACCGAAAGCACCGCCAGCGAGTAGCCAAGGAACAAGGCTCCCGTATCCCCCATAAAAATCCGCGCGGGATTGGAATTGAAAGGAAGAAATCCCAAGCAGGCGCCAAGCAGTACGGCACAAATCAAGGTGCTGATCATATCGCCGTGAAGAAGCACCACCGCCAGAAGCGAAAGAGACGAAATGGCAGACACGCCGCAGGCAAGTCCGTCCAGACCATCAATAAAGTTGATGGCGTTGGTCAGTCCCGCGATCCAGAGGACGGACAGTGGAATGCTCCAGAGCCCGAGGGATACGTAGCCGCCAATGTTGACCTGCTCGATGGCACATCCGTTGAACACAGCAAACACAGCGACCGCTATCTGGATGACCAGCTTGACCCATGCGTTGAGTCGATAGATATCGTCCAAAATGCCCAGAATCACCAGAACCGCTCCGCCGATCCAGATGGTGGCGAGATCCTGTGTGAAATCGCAGAACAGCATCGTGGTGATGGTAAAACTGAGATAGATCGCAAGACCTCCGATTCGGGGGATGGGTCGCTTATGGATCCGTCGGCTGTCGAGAGGCACGTCCACCGCGCCGATCTTGAACGCCAGAACCCGGACGGCGGGTGTCATCGTGTACGCCAAAAGCATCGCACAGATCACCGCCAGGGCTGCGTAGAGAAACTGTATCATGATTCCATTACTCCGTCGTTACTGTTTGTCGATGATTTCGATGCAGTACCCGATTCCATAGAATTCGGGAAGCATGATGCTGTACTGCTGCCCCACACGGATTTCGCATCCGTCTACGCTAAAGGCACGATCCGTTTCGATTGCCTGTGCCTCCACGGTGATCTTCAGGGAAAGACGGTCACTCACAGTCGATACCGTTTCCTTCCCGTTTTCATAGTCGAAGGTTCGCTTGACAAAGGGAGATGCCTGTACCCCAACGACAGTACCGATGGTCTTTCGCTGAATGGCATCCTGTATGATATGCCCGCGGGACACGGCATTTTCAAAGCGTTCTTCCACGTTCTGCACTTCAATGACGTACTGGATGGTGGTATATTTAACCTGTGCCCCCTCGTTCTGTCGGTCGCTGAACACAAACACGTAGAGCAGAACAAATGCGACTGCGGCGACCAAAAGCAAAATCAGCAGATCGATCAGATTAAAGTGAATTTTTTTGTTGTTCACAGATGCTTTCTCCTTTACGGTTATTTCTCATCAGAAACGCGGATCGCGGTATCGCACGTCGTGCTGTCTCCGTCGTGTCCGAAATCCTGTTGTATCAAAAGACGGTTTCCGCTGCGGATATAGGCGGAGGTCAGGGCTGCCACCAGCCAGAACATCAGAAACATCCGGTAATTGTACCAGGCGTAATCCGTCATGCCCTGCACCAGAACCGCAAACAATCCGCATAAGGGACC
>JAZSQX010000279.1:0-2665 GCA_045538235.1 Eubacteriales bacterium | reverse complement strand
CTCGGTGATAATGCCCAGCTCCTTCGCAATGGCCACGGCGGTATCAATATGGTCACCGGTGATCATGATGGGACGGATACCGGCGCCGCGACATTCTACGATGGCATCCTTTACCTCGGGACGAACGGGGTCAATCATGCCGCAGAGACCGGCAAAGCAGAGATCGGTTTCGAGGGTTGCCGCTTCATATTCTGCGGGTTCTTCCGTCCAGATCCGTTCCGCGCAGGCGAGAACACGAAGTGCCTTGTCTGCCATGGCTTTATTCGCAGCCAGAATCTGTGCCTTGTATTCTTCCGTCATGGGAACGGGCTTGCCGTCCTTCAGATAGTGGGTACACTTGCCGATGATCACGTCGGGTGCGCCCTTGGTGTACTGGAGAATGCCGTTTGCCGTGCGATGTACCGTAGACATCATTTTTCTGCCGGAGTCAAAGGGTGCTTCGCCACAGCGGGGACTCTCTTCCTTCAGGGCGTTCTTCGGGCTGCCCAGCACATTCGCCCACACCACGAGAGCCGCTTCGGTGGGTTCGCCGGTGACGTTGCCGTCGGAATCCAGCTCGGCATCGCTACACAGCGCCATCGCATTGGCAAGACGCTTTTCGTCGTCGGTGAAGCTGTCGACAACGGTCATTTTATTCTGAGTCAGGGTACCGGTCTTGTCCGAGCAGATGATCTGCGCACATCCCAGGGTTTCTACCGCGGTCAGACGGCGGATGATGGCGTTGCGCTTGGACATATTGGTCACGCCGATGGAAAGAACGACGGTTACAACGGCCGCAAGACCTTCCGGGATCGCGGCAACTGCCAGGGAAACTGCCACCATGAAGGAAGGCAGGATGGTATCTTCAAAGCTGAAATTGCCGGCACGGAGAAGCTGAACGCCGAATACGATCACGCAGATGCCCAGTACCAGCCAGGTGAGAATCTTGGAGAGCTGATTCAGCTTGATCTGAAGAGGCGTTTCCCCTTCTTCTGCCTGCTGAAGTGCGCCCGCAATCTTACCCATTTCGGTATCCATACCGGTTGCGGTTACCACTGCCTTGCCGCGGCCGTACACAACGGTGGAGCCCATGTAGAGCATATTCTTCCGGTCGCCGAGGGGAACGTCCTTCTCGCCGTCCTTCAGATAGATGATGTCAACGAACTTGGTAACGGGAACCGATTCCCCAGTGAGAGCCGCTTCCTCTACCTTCAGGCTGGCGTTTTCCAGAATTCGTGCGTCGGCAGGAACCGCATCGCCCGCTTCCAGCAGAATAATGTCGCCCACTACCAGGTCTTCGCTGTGGATAATCTGAACCTTGCCGTCACGCAGTACCTTCGACGTAGCCGCTGACATTTCCTGCAGGGCTTCGATGGCTTTTTCCGCCTTGCTTTCCTGGTACACACCCAGAACGGCATTGACCACCACAACGGCGAGAATGATGATTACATCAGTAAAGCTCTCGTTTTCAATGACAGCAAGAACGCCGCTGATGAGAGCCGCCACCAGCAGAATGATGATCATGGGATCCATGAGCTGTTCGAGGAACCGCTGGATGATGGATTTTCCCTTGGCTGCTGCCAGCTTGTTTTTTCCGTTTTTTTCGAGACGAGCAGCCGCTTCTTCCGACCGCAAACCCTCTGCGCTTCCTGCTACTTCGGCAAGAACACGCTCTTGATCTTCACAGTAAAATTTCATGTTTCTTCCTCCCAAAAAGATTGCTTTTTGAATGCTTGTGGGGAATATTGGATTTCCCGTTATCCGTCGGCTGAACCGTCATCGTTCGCCGTACCGGTTCTGATCTGCGGCACCGATAAGCAGGTATCCGCTCTCATCTCAACGCATCCGTCTTTTTTGGGCATTGAAAGAAAAACGTATCAGCACAATATTCCATGTCTGACGCTCTGTGCTCAATTTTGGTTCCTCCTGAAAAAATCCGAAGATTGGTTTGAGCGGTTTAGAAAACCATTCCCAAATAGTATAGCAGAAACTTTGAAAAATTGCAACGGCGAATTGTGATTTTCTTCTTGTTTTTCAAATTTTTTGCTGATTTCTTTCCCAAGTGCCTCCTCGCGCCGTCCCGTTTTGGATCCCCAAAGGATTCTCTTCCAAATTTCAATAAAAAACGATTCGCAACGGCTCAAAGCACGCAAAATCATCTTGCGTTATCGAAAAAATTATGTTATAATGAATAAAAGTAACCCAAATTTCGTTCAAAAAACAGAGGAAGGAAGTTTTTTCTTATGAAGGACATCGCGCACAACGCGGAATATATCAAACGTCTGAACCGACAGCATATCATGCAACTTCTCAGAAGAACGCCCATGTCCCGGATTGAACTGGCAAGAGAAACAGGACTCACCCGCGCAGCCATTACCCTGATCACCCGGGAGTTAATTGAAGATGGACTTCTTCTGGAAGGAGAGGCTTCCGTCCGAGCCAAAAAGGGCAAGCTTCCCATTCCTCTGTCAATCAATCCCACTGCCTACTATGCCATCGGCGTTTATCTCAACCGCCAGGAATACCGGATCGGCATCACGGATTTTGCCGGAAACATCCTTTCACAGCGTACCATTGAAATCGACGCGGCACACAATCTGGAAATGCTCAAGGCACAGGTACAGGATCTGATGACCGTCTGTCCCCGCGACCGCATTATGGGCATCGGCATCAGCACCCCCGGTCC
>JAZSQX010000025.1:0-2035 GCA_045538235.1 Eubacteriales bacterium | reverse complement strand
GACCGCTTGGCCTCCGACTTATCCGCGTAATCCACGATCGCCCGGTTCCGTACAATGGGGGCGGCGCGACCGTAGCGGGTATAATCCGGCAGAAATTCCGTCAGCTTCAGCCCCTTCCTTTCGGCGTATTCTTTCCCGCAGGCATCCACCCCCGTGGCACCCCCCGAGACGATCTCCTCCACCCCTTCCGGAATACAGTCGAACGGGATCTCCTTCAAATTCCGGGATCCGATAATTTCCAGTTTCATCGATAAGCCTCCTAATTTGAATGCAGTTTAGATGCATTATGCGTTTAATAACAACATTTTAGCATAAAATAGGTGTAAAGTAAATACAGAATGCATCGAAAATGAGGTTTTTCTATGGCGATCAAAAGCTTATCTATCCGGATTGACGAGGCAATGCTCGATAAATTGCACGTGATTGCGGATTACGAAGGAAGAAGTGCCAACAGCCAGATTCTGGTGCTGATCCGGGATTTGATTGAAGCTTACGAGGCAAAGCACGGAGAGATCAAAACCGGCAAGCGCTGACCGTGAATCATCGAAGAAGGAAAAGTCAAACGAAAGACGGAGAATGCCACGCGGTGTTCCCCGTCTTTTTTTATCACAATTACCTTATGTGTTCCTGTAGATTATGAGCTTGTGTTCGGCGTCAAATTCGTAGGGGCGATTCACGAATCGCCCGTTCTGCAGGCATAAAACGATGGAATCGGACGACCCATGGTCGCCCCTACGTCTTTGTCCACGATTTACCCGAAGCCGTTGAGGCGGACGAACGCCCCTCGCCCGAACACCCATGCCCACCCGAACGTAAGCCGCACCCCCGCCCAAAACTTACTCACGGCGGCGCTGTATACCCATTTCCCACACGTTCAGAAAGTTTTTGCTGGACTTCGCGTAGCGACCGTCCCCTTTTTATCAAAAAGCGACCGTCTCCCTCGTCCCTCCATCGTTCCCCCTCCCTTGACAGACGGGGCGTTTTCCGTTATAATGATAGTAAATCACCTGGAGGAGTTTTTCCTATGTCGTCTGTTTTTTCTACGGTTGCCGCTGTTTCCACGCCGCGTGGGAAGGGGGGCATTGCCGTGATTCGTATTACGGGAGCGGAAGCCGCGTTGGTGGCAGATGGGATGTTCCGTCCGAAATTTACGAAAAAGTATCCTACCCTTTCCGCCCATCCTCCCCGCACTGCCGTGTTCGGCACCATCCTGGACGAAGAGAATCAGCCCTGCGATGAAGGGGTCGCCATCCTCTACCGTGCGCCCGCTTCCTTCACCGGGGAGGATCTGGTGGAGATCTCCTGCCACGGCGGTCCCGCGGTCACCGAAGCCGTGTATCTCTCCGCTCTCGCCCACGGTGCCTCCCCCGCCGGTCCCGGGGATTTTACCCGCCGCGCGTTCCTTTCCGGGAAGTTGTCCCTCACCGAAGCCGAAGCCGTAGGCCGCCTCATCGACGCCGATACCCGCGATCGCATGGCACTTTCCGGGGGGGCAGTCCGGGGCAACGTCAGCCGCGCCATTGGAGCCATCTCCGATTCCCTCCTCACCGTCATGACCGCCCTCTACGCCGCCATCGATTACCCCGAAGAAGACGTGGGAAACGAGGGGGAAGAGCAGATTTCCGCCGTTTTGCACGCCAATTTGACCAAAATCCGGCAGATTCTCGCCACCTATAAGCTGGGCAAAGCCGTGTCCGACGGAGTCCGATGCACCATCTGCGGCCGTCCCAACGTGGGCAAAAGCTCCCTCACCAACAAGCTGCTGGGTCAGGAGCGCACCATGGTGTCCGACATCCCCGGCACCACCCGCGACGCCATCGACACCTTCTTCACCGATACCGACGGCACGCGCTACAACATCATCGATACCGCCGGTATGCGCAAGAAAAAGGCCGTGGAGGATGAAAGCCTCGAACGCTACAGCGTGCTGCGCTCAATCGCCGCCATCGACCGCTGCGACGTGGCCCTTCTGCTGATCGATGCGCAGACCGGCGTAACCGAGCAGGACACCAAAATCGCCGGCCTGATCCTCAAC
>JAZSQX010000198.1:0-21733 GCA_045538235.1 Eubacteriales bacterium | reverse complement strand
CCGTTGTTGATAAGCTCTGTCAGAACGTATTGCATAAAGGTAGGTACTGTGCAGGAATAAAAGCCAAGTTTCTTATCAAAGCTGTCAACAAGGTGCATGGGAAGCACCATATATCCAATACGCAGAGAGGGGGAGATGGTTTTGGAAAAGGTATTCAAATATATGACATTATCATTGTTCGAGAGCGCAAACAGCGTTTCGGTCGGCTTGATTGAAACTGAAAATTCAGACTCAAAATCATCCTCGATGATATAGCGATTTTTTTGCCCGGACCAACGGATGTATTCATGGAGCTTGGAGGCGGTTGCAGTAATGCCACTGGGGTAGCTTCGGTATGGCGTTGTGTGCAGTACATCGGCTGGGGTTTCGGCAAGTGCTTTACTATCGATACCGGAACTTGTCAGCGGAAGTGAATCATAGGGAATCTCCGTTGCTTTATATACCTGCTCGATTTTTTTGTAGGAAGGCGATTCGATCGCATAGATTCGATGTCTTCCAAGCAGTTCAACGATCAAGCCGTATAGGTACTCCGAACCGGAACCGATCACGATTTGCTCCCCGTCAACCTGTATGCCTCGGTTGCGTGCAAGATAAAGACGGATTGCCTCGCGCAGTTCCATGCATCCGGAATTTGGAGACTTCTCAAGAAGCAGATCGCCGTGATCGGTAAGTACCTTGCGCATGGTTTTGCTGAGCACGGACAACGGAAACTCAGGATAGTTATTTTCAGCGTGGCGTGCTGTATTATGGACGGTATGGTGCTCACCCGATGTCGCAAATCCGTCACTTTTTCGGAAAATCACGACAAATCCACTGCGAGCTTTCGATTCCACATATCCCTCATCACAAAGCAGTGCATATGCGTGTTCTACCGTAATGATGCTAACCCCGGTTTCTTCGGCAAGATTGCGTTTTGATGGCAGCTTGGAATCGTATGGATAGTTTTCAGAAATGATATCGTCCCGTATCTGCTTATATAACTGCAGGTAAATCGGGCGGTCTTCTTTGTCAATTATATATTTCATCTGGCTATATAAAATACTCCTGAATTGGATATTGTGATAAGGTCAGATGTATTATATAATATTTTCATCAAAATGTAAAGGAGTTATCTGAAAATGAATTCAAATACAAAGAAAATTGTAATGGCAGCACTCATGGCGGCGCTGACTTGTGTGGCGACAATGATGGTTCAAATTCCTTCGCCCCTAAAGGGGTATCTCAATTTAGGCGATTGTGTGGTACTGACGGCGGGGTGGATATTGTCACCTGTTTACGGATTTCTCGCAGCTGGGCTTGGTTCCGCTCTTGCAGATCTATTTTCCGGATACGTTCTTTATGCTCCAGCGACTTTCGTGATCAAAGGATGTATGGCATTGATCGCGTTCTATGGATGGAAGCTCATACATAAAAAGATCCGCGATTTGCCGTCCAGAATCATCAGCGGTATCGCAGCTGAACTTATGATGATCTTGGGATACTTTGTATTCGAAGGATTTATGTACGGGTTCGCATTGTCGGTTGTGAATATCCCGGCAAATGGTGTGCAGGGGATGGCAGGTCTTGTTATCGGAATTGTATTGACGAAACTATTTACGAAGAGGAAAATCCAGTTTTCTTGATGGCACTGTTGTAAAGCGGAATCGGTGAATGGGGAGTTCCAGCCAATTAACCGGATATGTGGTGACGGGGATACTGCAATCGCCGCTTATTGATAAACGAAAACACGCGGGTGTTACGTTGCTTTTCCGTTTTGCAACCCTACTGATGGACAGAGATCGATTTCCCACTGGCAAGGATATTTCAAAGGACACTTTTGCATTCACAGAAGTGTCTTTTCTTGGTGTCAGCCAATCATCTGGCTGTTCATCAAGGATGAAGCAACCATTGCATTCGGACGGGACTTTTTGCGGATTGCCTGCCTGGCGCCCCCTTTCGTCATTTCCAACTTCCAGAAAATCTACTGCCTCCAGGCGATGGGAAAAGGGAAGGAATCTCTGATTCTCGGCATCTTCCGGCAAGGGCTGTTTGCCATTCCCACCATGCTTCTGATGAACCATTTCTTTGGTCTCTACGGCATCGTGACGGCACAACTCATCTTGGACGGCATCACGTTCATTTTCTCCACGCTTATTTATGGGCGGGTGTACAACGAACTGACCCGCCGCATTGAGCAGAAAATTCTCGATTGAATTCAATTTACCCCAAAGAAACGCAACCAAACAAAAAATTCCTCACCGATTTCTCTTTCGTACAGCGAAAAATTGCGGAAGAACCGTTTCAGTCCCCCGTACAGAGGCATACTATGTATAGCGGAAAAAAGCCTTGCGGGAACGAGGACACGGACGTCCGTATGAGATGACGGGGAGGATTTTGTTATGGCAAACAGAAGGAAAAGCATCGCCGCAGGAGTGTACCTGGGGGCGGTGGGATTGGCTGGCTTGATGGCGGTATCCCATGGGATTACTCATTATCTGATGCGGGTAGCGCTGGATCGACAGGAGCCAAAATATTTCAGAAAAACGATGGAACAACTTCAAGGCTCGTCCAAAATCGGAGAATTGAAGGAAATGCTTCGTGAATCGGCGGAAACGCTCACCCAAAAGGTTACGGAGGAGGTGAGGATCACCGCCGCGGACGGGACACGCCTGGTGGGGCATTGGTGGCAGTCCGTACCGTGCAAACGAGTGGTGATTGCCATGCACGGATGGCGTTCCGCGTGGTGCCACGATTTCGGTATGATTGCGGAGCACTGGCACAACAGTGGATGCAGCATTCTCTTTGCCGAACAGAGAGGGCAGGGGGAAAGCGGAGGGGACTACATGGGTTTTGGGCTGACGGAGCGGTGTGACTGCCGGGATTGGGCAGAATGGGTGAATGGGAAAACGGAAGCCTTTCTTCCAATTTATCTGGGAGGCGTTTCCATGGGTGCCACGACGGTTCTGATGGCGGCAGGGCTGGACCTCCCGAGCAACGTGGCGGGGATTGTGGCAGACTCGGGCTTTACGTCTCCTCACGCGATCTGGAAGCACGTGGTGGAAAAGAATCTGCACTTGCCTTACCGTATTCGAAGTGCGGCGGCAGACGGCTTGTGTCAAAAAAAGATTCACATGAGGGCGAAGGAATACAGCACGACGGAAGCGCTGGCACATACGGATATTCCCGTTCTCTTCATCCATGGGAGCGACGATCGCTTTGTTCCCATTGAGATGACGTATGAAAATTACAAAGCCTGCGCCTCGCAGAAAGAGCTTCTGGTCGTTCCCGGTGCTGGACACGCCATGAGTTATTTGACAGATCGTACCTCTTACGAGAAGGCAATGGAAGCTTTCTGGGATAAATACGACCGTAATGGTGTAGTTTGAACGGTTGCCCCCATGGGATAACGCATGGGGGAATTGTATTTTTAGGTGGATTTAAGGCGATTTTCTTAATTTTTCATTAAATTTTCTTTCCGTATCTTTTCATAGAGCCCGCACTATGCTATACTATATACAGATTCCCGGACACACACGATGTCCGGCAAGCATAGGGAGGTACATACATGAAATTTGCTGCTGACTTTCGATCAATCGCAAGAGGGGCACTTCGGGGGAATTGGCTGTCCGCTGTCCTCACCGCTTTTCTCGCATCCCTCATCGGGGCACAGCTTTACTCCAGCACTTCTGCTGTAAACATCGAACTGGATTCCGAAGAAATCTACTTGTTGCAGACCCGTCTGAATCCGGAAGTGGTTCGCTTGATTCTGGCGATTCTTTCCGGGATTGTGGCATACGGACTCATCACCGGGATCATCATGATCATCATCGGAGGTGCCGGAAAACTCGGATACGCCCGCTATAATCTGAATTTGGTGGACAACGTGAAGACCAGCCCAGCAGATTTGTTCTCCCAGTTTCATCGTCTGGGCGCGGGCTTTGTGATGCAGCTTCTGATGGCGGTTTACACCTTTCTCTGGTCGCTGCTTTTCTTCATTCCCGGAATTATCAAAACGTACAGCTACGCCATGACCCCGTACATATTGTCCGAGCATCCGGAATGCAGTCCCGATCATGCGATTACCCTCTCCCGCCAGATGATGGACGGCAACAAATACCGCCTGTTCTGTCTGGAATTCAGTTTTATCGGCTGGGATCTGCTCAGTTCCGTTCCGTCGATCATTGCCATGACGGCATTGTCCTTGGGGAATCTCCGTCTCATGCCGCTTCTTCTCGTGGGAATTGTGGGGAAACTGTTCGTAGGAGTCTACCGGGAAGCGGCACATGCGGCGTTTTACCGGGAGGTATCCGGCACGGAATATCGTCCCTATAACACGGAACCCGGCGCGGAGGGAATGTGAGGTTTTCCGCACAAACATAAAAACGGGAGGACGGACAGATGAAAAAAGAGCTCGCATTGAAACTACTTCTGATTTTTGCCATCGCGTTCCTCAGCATTCGCATCTTTTTGGATTATGATCCGGCGCTGCTGCCTGCCTGCATCTGCATTGCTCTCTTCGTCGGTTTCAAACGCCAAAAGGACGACAAGGAGGAGGACGGCGAATGAAACACAAATACGCCCTGTACCCCTTAGGGATGGGGATTCTGGCGCTTTGTTGCTTCGTTGTCATTGCCGGATTCATGGCGGATACCGTGCAGCCCTTGTGGGGACGAATTTTCGTTCTTCTCCTTCCTGCCGTTCTTCTCCTGACGCTGGGACTTCTCGCCTGCCGGGGAACCCTCACTTTCGGAAAAACTGTGGCGATCACGACAATTTTGTCCCTTGTCCTGGTGATCCTGTCCATCGGCTACACCTTCCTTCTCGCTCTGTGGACTGCCACCACGACGACCACGGATATCCGCTATTATTCCCGCGCCTACGATCAGATTGACG
Organism: Eubacteriales bacterium; assembly: GCA_045538235.1. Taxonomy (GTDB): domain Bacteria; phylum Bacillota; class Clostridia; order Oscillospirales; family CAG-272; genus UMGS1696. Next base: position 16,861 of record JAZSQX010000198.1, on the reverse strand, counting down.
ATGAAGAAGGTGTGGCAGGGGTGTTTCCACGAACGATTCCGGAGGATGCCGAGGACATCTCCTTCTACTACTATCCCCGGTTTCTCCAGGGCGGGGAAGTGTTGGAGCTCTCCTACGTCATTACCACGGAAAAACGGGCGGAGTGGGAACAGCGGCTCGCCGGAAAAGCCGGGTGGATTGGCTCCGACCGAGAATGGCGGGAAGCGAACCACCGCACGGGAGGCACGGATGCGACTCGCTACCAGCTCTACTGGGATGGCGGGAGCAATCACGGGGAGATCTCCTACGTGCTGATTGAGAAAGAGACAAATCGGATCACGTTTTATTATTCGGAATGGTGAACGAGTGAAAAGACTATATACGCAGAACGGTGCTTTACGCGCCGTTTTTCGTTTTCTCGGGCGGCATTTGCGAGGGCGCGGACGGATTGCACGGGAAAATTATGAAAAAACTGTAACATTCGAAAAATATCTCTTGACAGAGCTGTTTACATCGTGTAAAATGAAATTGCAGTTTACAAAGAGTAAACAGAAGGAGGCACTATGTCAGACATTCGAATGGGAGAAATCGAGTCCCGCTTTGCGGAGATCATTTGGACGAACGAGCCCCTGGCATCCCGCAGACTGGCAGAATTGGCAGAAGTGGAGCTTGGGTGGAAGCGCCCTACCTCCTACACCGTGCTTCGCCGGCTGTGTGAGCGGGGAATTTTTCAGAACGAGAGCGGTATCGTCACATCGCGGATCAAAAAAGACGAGTTTTTCGCCATGCAGAGCGAACAATTCGTGGAGGACACCTTTGAAGGCTCCCTTCCGGCGTTCCTTGCGGCGTTCTCGAAGCGGAAGCGGTACACCGAGGAAGAAGTGGAGAAAATGAAGCAGATTCTCGATTCCATGAGGGGGTGAAGGAATGCTTGATACCATCTTTTTGCAGCTTTATGATATGTCGAAGATCGCCAGCATCGTGATTCTTGCGGTTTTGCTTGTAAGATTGTGCCTAAAGCGGGCACCGAAAGGGTTTTCCTATGCTTTGTGGGCGGTGGTGCTGTTCCGGCTCCTGTGCCCGGTGAGCATCGAAGCGCCGGTCAGCCTGATTCCGCGCACGGAGCCGACCGTGGCATCCTACGACCTTCTGAATGAGCCCATCACTCCCATTGCAGCGATGGATGCGGCGGGACAGGCGGTGGGGGACGTTCTCAACGGCGGCATCGGGATTCAGCACGTTGTCACCGAGAATTTTGCGGAAGACGGGCTTCACCGGGTGATTTCCACCGACTGGAACACGGTCTGGATTCTGTTCACCAAATTCGTGTGGCTCGGCGGGTTGACGGCAATGCTCCTTTACAGCACCGTTTCTCTCGTGCGGCTGAAACGGCGGCTCATGGGGGCGGTACTGCTTCGAGAGAACATCTACCTTGCCGACCACATCGACTCCCCCTTTGTGATGGGGCTGATTCGCCCGAAAATCTATCTGCCGTCCTCCCTTATGGAGAAGGAGCGGGATTATATCATCCTGCATGAACAGCACCACATCCGCCGATGGGATCACGTGATCAAACTCCTGTCCTTCGCCGCCCTGTGTCTGCATTGCTTCAACCCGCTGGTTTGGGTGGCGTTCATTTACTCCGGCAAGGACATGGAAATGAGCTGTGATGAAGCAGTTCTACGTAAGATGGGCGAGGATATTCGTGTCGATTACTCGGCATCCCTCATCAGCCTTGCCACCGGTCGAAGGATCCTTGCGGGAACACTACTGGCATTCGGCGAAGGCGATACGGTGGGACGTGTGAAGAATATCGCCAGATGGAAGAAGCCTGCCCTATGGGTGATCGTCACGGCAGTCATCGTCTGTATCGTGTTGGCGGTGTGCCTGGCGACCAATCCCATGAGCCGGGACACCATGCTTCTTGGGGCGGAATATCGGGTGGCGGAAACGCTGTACCGCACGTCCGACCAGACGGACTACAAAGACGAAGACACGTCACGGTTCTGCATTACCGCGGATTACGGCCTGTGGGAGCGGAACGAAGACGGTGATTACGCGTTCATCGGTCAGATGGAGCCCTATACGCTGAATCTGAAGGAGCTGAAGCAATATACTGCCTGGGACGACGGCTGGCTGAGAAAGTATAAGACCGCGGAAATCACGGACTCCTACATTCTCCATCTGCCTGAGAACGAATACGAGGGCTGGATGTACGTTGCTTTCCGAACGAAGAAGGGAGACGTTCTCCTTGGCTGGGGCTGGGAGGATCTGAGCGAGCGGGGACAGGGTCCGTCGGACGACAGCAAATTCCTGTGGCTGTATCGGCTGGAGAGTGCATTCGGCAAAAAGACGTCCACCGGATCGTTCCTGGATCGTTCTCTGGCGGCATCGGTGGGCGGGGATGTGGACATTTTCCACACCTGGAGCAATGCCAACAAGCCGGGGTATCTCATTGTCGGCTTTGAGTCGGACGATTCCCCCTATCAGGACGGCACGCAGATCCCCTCTCCCGAGAAAACGGACATGGGCTTTGCGGTGTTCTACCACAACCAAAACGAATCCGGCTACCGCTTGCTCCAATGCCACGTCTATGAGGATGCGGCACGGACGGAAAACGGGGTTTACTACTGCCCTGATCTCGCAGTACTGGATCTTGCCGGGGAGAGAAAGCCGGACGTGACCTACGACGTGGTTCTGGTGAACAACGACGAAATCGACGAGGCGACGCGAATCTGGTACTACGCCGACGGAACCACGAAAAAGCAGGGCGAACCCAATGTCAACGGACGCCAGATGCTTCTGTATTCCTGGGAATACAAGAGAACAGGATGCCGGATTTGGCAGTATTTCTACGGCGCGAATGGAGAGCTGATCGATAGCAACAATATCGGTTCGGGCTCAACGACGCTTGTCCGCACGTGGGTGGATTATTACCGTATGCCGAACTCTGACACGATGGATCGGGATCAACCAAAAGAGATCACACTCCCCGATTTTCCCGACGTGACGTTTGTGTACACCGATGAAGCAATTACCGCCGTGAAAGGAAACGAAATCACCCAATTGATCTACGGTATGCCCATCTGGAACGTCTTTTTCTCCGATCTGAACGGAGACGGGTATTCGGAAATCTGTGCGAGCGTCAGTTACGGCTCTGGCATCATTGACACGCACGTGGTCGTGTACGACTACAAAGCAGGCAAAGAATATACCCTGTGGGAACGGGGTGTTTACGATTATGTGCTGCGAGTGGTGAACGGACAATTCGTTTGCGCCAAGTGCGAATATCCTGCCGGCGAGGTGACGGATTACGGCCCCATTGTCATCGAAAACGGGAAACTGAAGATGGTCAGCGGTATCGTCGAGATGACCCCCACTCAAGCAAGGGTCAAGGGCGCGTATGACGGGTTTTTGTACGTTCCCCGGAATGGCAAAAACTATCGCTATGAAAGATTCGACATTGTCACCGATCCCTCCGTCGTCACAAAAGGGGAGCTGATTTACACCTTTACGGAAGAGGCGGATCCCCAAAACGTGGATTGGTGGGTGTACGCGGTAGAGGAATACCCCGACCAGTCGGTGGTGCTGGCGGAGACGGGGAACGATTATGTGCAGTTGTACCGATACAGTCCTTCCAAGGCGGTGAACCCTGAGATGCTCAAGGTGGTCAAAGCGGCGGGTATGGTGGTGGAGGAAAACGGAGAAGGTACCTTCGGACAGGAGCTCTGGCAGACCTTCTACGAAAAGACTCAGCGCGGAGAGCCTGCATCCGTTCAGATTGCACGCTGGTACACCATGGACGATCCCTCCCGGTATGCGGAAATCTATTATGAGGTGCACAAGGAGGATTACCCTGCGCTCTATATCATGAATCTCTCCTACGACGGCGAGTATTATTATTTCTACCACGATGGGGAGAATCCCAACTATCTGAAGCGGTATGAGTATCTCATGCGCTACGAGGATCGGGTTCCGAAAAACGTCTCTCCCACCAAGCAGAGAACGAAGGTGTACTATACCTTGACCCATGACGACGAAGTCACGTGGAACGAGCTTCAATGGGGAATCTTCAGCTCCCGACTTGGAGACTACATCGACCACTACACCGTTTACAGCGATTATGCTGACGGTGAGTAAAAAGAAAGTTTTTGCAAAAAACCGTGGGTTTTTCGATTGCCTGGCGTAATATAGGATAAAGCATCTCGTGGAAAGGAGGGATCGGTATGAGTGAAGAGCAGATTCTCGCGTGGCTTATGGAACGGGACGAGCGGGGTATGGAAGCGCTCCTGAAACAGTACGGCCCACTTATGCGCTATGTCATCCGCCCGATTCTTCCTATGGAACAGGACGCGGAGGACTGCATGGCGGACGTTTCCCTCCGAATCTGGGAGAAAATCCACACCTACGATCCCGCGCGTGGCGCTTTCACCGCATGGCTCACTGCCGTGACACGGAATACCGCGGTTTCGCTGGCGCGTCGGAATCAGGAGCCGGCAGCGGTGGAGGGGGAAGAACCGGTTTCTCCCGATCCCACCCCGGAGGAACGTCTTCTGGTGGAGGAACGGCGGGAAGAGGGGATGCGGCTTCTCGGTCGCCTTTCCCGAACGGAGCAGAATCTGATTTATCGGAAGTACTACTATCTCCAGTCCACGGAGAAAATTGCCGCGGAGCTGGGGATGACGCCACGGGGCGTGGAAGGCAAACTTTATCGCATCCGGAAGAAGCTGCAAAAATGGATGGGAGGTGACGGACGTGCATGACCCGATGAACGAACGGGAAATGGAGGCATTTTGGGAGAATGCGGTGCCGGAACTCCCTCCGAATGAGATTGTCCGGGAGGTTACCCCGTGGAAAAAAGCCATGCGCCGGATTCTGATCGGACTGGCCATGACTACGCTCCTTCTGAATTTCTGGGGGCTGGACACCGTTTTGCCGGCCGTCAGTCTCATATACCTGCTCCTCGGCTTCCGCACATTGCGGAGGGAGAATCCCTGGTTCCGCCGGTGCTATTGGATTGCCGTTCTGCTGTGCGTGGGCTTCTACCCGAGTCTCGTTTTTGAAGCTACCATCTGGCATCAGCCCTTCTACGATTCCGGCTGGGGCATCTGGCTGACGGCGGGGAGTCTGATTCTTCAGTTCAGCCTGTTCTTCTGCCTCTGGCGGGGAATCAAGGCCGTACAGCGGAAAGCGGGACTGCCGGAGCACGCCGGGGGAGCCGTGGGGCTGATGGTGTGGTTTGCCGTTATCTGTCTCCTGTCCCTCATCGGTACCGTGGACATTGTGACGGCTTCCATCATCGTGATCGTCTACATCTGTGCCCTTCGCAGTCTGTGGAAGGTGGCGGGGGAACTGGAAGAGGGAGGCTACCTCATCGAAGCCGCACCGATCCGTCTGCCGGACTGGGCTGTGGGCGGGATCATCGTCGGTGTAACGGCGGTGGGATTGACCCTCGCCTATCTCTTTGGCGGCACCTATCCCATGGAGTGGACGCCCCGCGAGGGAATCCGGAATGACGAGGTTGCGGAGATCAAAACCCATCTTGCTTCCCTCGGCTTCCCGGAGGACATTCTCGATGACATGACGGACGAGGACGTTCTCGACTGTCGGGGGGCACGCCGCGTTGTGGTATCCGTACGGGATCACCCCTTCAACGAAGGACGTGTGGTGAGCCGATATGTGGATAGCATCTACAAGCTCCGGAAGCCGGGAATTGAACGAACCACCGTGTACGATGTGAAGGAGCTCCGCATCACGGGAATCGGCGTACGACTGGCAGGGGAGCGGGAACAATGGAAGATCATCCATCACTTCCGCTGGACGGCAGATCCGGGGTATTTTGGCACGGAATCCATTCAGTTGTGGCCTGCCTATCGGGACAGCAAGGGCTGGGGAGACAGCGGTGGCGACGTGACCGGGCGGCTTCTCTACGACAAGGACGGCGTCACCTACACCGGGGAGTACGTTTCCCTCGGGAAGGAAACCTTTACGACAAACAGCATTTTCTGGGGCGAATCCACCTCCACGGACGTGTTTGCGGAGTTTTCCCTGCCGCATGACGGGGAGAATCAGAGAGGCTATCTCGCCTATACCGTTTTCGAAAAATTGGACGGGTATCTGGTGGATGCCTGGATCAACTATACACACCAGCAAACGTGGCTCCAGTACCCAGTTCTCACCGCAAAGCAGCAGAGAATGGCAAACGCCTGGAACGATGCCGGAGCCTTTTTGACGGTGCAGGACGCTCTCCAGTTCCGCCCGGAAGAACAGGAAGGCGAATCTTAAACAGAATCAACATCCCCGATGACAGGTGGCGTGGTATCACCGTGATCGGGGATGTTGGTTTGGGGGCAGATCTGTGACAAACCCCGAAAAGGCGGCATAAACTGGAGGTGCTAAACGCTTTTTTGCCCGGAGGGTCGGAATGAGAGGAATTTACGATTACAGCGTACTAAGCAGCGACGGAAAGGAAATCTACTTTGCGGGAGCGAATACGGCGGCAGGATTTGTGGGATGCTACGATGAGATTGCGGATGAGAGAAGTGCCGAACGGGTTTACGTGATCAAAGGGGGCTCCGGTACAGGGAAGAGTACCCTGATGCGGCACATCGGCGAGGAGGCGGAAAAAGGGGGCTTCCCCGTGACGTACTATCTCTGCGGGTCAGATCCTCACTCCATCGACTGCGTGGTGCTGGACGGACGGATTGCAGTGCTGGATGGTACGGCACCTCATATACGGGATATGACTTACCCCGGGGCGACTTCGGAACTCATCGACGTGTCCCGGTTCTGGAACAGCGGGATGCTGGAGATGGGGCGGAATACCATCGTAGAGGCGACACAAAACAAGAAGCATCACTACGCCTCTGTGTATCGGTATCTGGCGGCGGCGGAGCTTCTGCAAGGGGAGATTGCATCCTACACGGAGCGGGTATTTCTTGGGGAAAAGGCAAGTGCCGCCATTGGCAGATTGTTCCGCAAATGGGGAAGCCCGGAGGGGAAAATGGGGGAGGTTCACACAGTCCGGACAGCGGAAATTGGTCTGGGAGGATGCGTGTACAGCGACGTTTTGCGAAACCGCGGGAAAACGATCTATCGGGTGCGGGATGCCTTGGGGTGTGCGGTTCCGTTTTTGGAAATGCTGATCCGACGGGGCAGGGAAGCAGGCTATCGGATGACGGTGTCCCGTTTGCCAGCACCCGATATTCCGGTGGAGGTTCTCATTGAGGATTGCGGTGTCCTTGTGACAGCATTCACAGAGGAAGACCAGGCGGGAGAATCTACCATCAATATGGCGCGATTTGTGTCGGGCACCATTCCCATGGGACTTCGCGGAGCCATCCGGCTTGCGGCAAGAATCCAGGAAAGCTGTCTTGCGGAAGCGGTACATCATTTGAAGCTGGCAGGGGAGTGCCATTTTGCCATCGAGGAAATTTACGTCCGCGCCATGGATTTCCACGCACTGCGGGCATATCAGAAGGAAATCACCAAAGCCATTCTCACAAGACTGCGGGGATAAATCTCTTGACCGGATGGGGAATCTGGTGTATAATAGAGGCGATACGATTGAAGAAGGAGCGCGGAATATGAAATGGTACGACATCACCCAGGAGGTGTTTTCCTCGTGTGTTTATCCGGGGGATCGGACGCCGGAGAGACTACGGGTCTTCGATATGGAGGAGGGGGCGCTGTACAATTTGACGGAGTTTGCCATGAACGCCCACAACGGAACCCACGTGGATGCGCCCCGCCATTTCATCCGGGACGGCAAGACGGTGGAAGAACTGGATCCCACGCGCTTTTTCGGCACCTGTACCGTTCGGACGTTCCCCGCGCTCATCACCAAAGAGGATTTGATACCGCTGGTGGGACGGGGGATTCAGCGGCTCTTGTGCAAAGGGAACAGCGTTCTCACCCTGGAGGCGGCGAAAATGCTCCCGGAAATGGGGATTCGTCTCATTGGCGTAGAACCTCAGAGCATCGCCGAGGAGGGAGCTACCATGGCAGTTCACTTGGCGGTGCTGGAGGCGGAGATTCTGGTGCTTGAGGGGCTTCGCCTGTCAGAGGTGCCGGATGGGGAGTATTTCCTGGCGGCAGCACCCATGAAACTGGGAGGATCCGACGGTGCCCCCTGCCGTGCCTTTCTTCTTGATGGAGAGCCATAAAAAATTCACAGTTCTGACGCAGAATCCGGTATCATTTTTCCCGGTATTTGCGTATAATAAGTACCATCACAGATCAGAGGTTGGATAATGAACAAAATCAAGCAAAAATTGTACGCCTTTATGCTGGGGCGGTACGGAATCGACCAAATGTACTTTGGACTGTTCGGGCTCTGGTGCATTCTGACGCTGGTTAATGCGTTTGTGGGAAGTGTGATATTGTCTTGTCTTGGTACGGCAGTCATTCTCTTTGCGCTGTATCGCACCTTTTCGAAAAAGCACGACAAGCGCCGGCGGGAGAATGCGTGGTTTCTGAAGGGCTGGGTACCCGTGCGCAATTGGTTGACTTATACCAGAGATCGGATTCGCGATCGGAAGACTGCCCGCTATCGCAAATGCACTCACTGCAAAGCCATCTGCAAGCTTCCCGTTAAAAAAGGAAAGCACACCGTCGTCTGCCCGAAATGCGGACAGCGATTCGATGTGCGGATTTGAAAATCGGCATAGAAAAAGGATGAAGGAACCCGTTTCGGGCTTCTCCATCCTTTTTGTTTATTTCTTCAGGGTTCCGTGGGGGATTCCCAACAGATCTTCCAGAGAATTGGTGCAGGCGAGGGTGTTGGCGCGAGCTTCTTCCTCGGTGGAACCGTTTGCCAGAATATAGAACTTGATTTTCGGTTCCGTACCGGAGGGACGTGCCACTACCACACAGCCGTCGGCGTTCTTGTAGTAAAGCACGTTGGACTTGGGAAGACCGGTACCGGAAATTTCTCCGGTGAGGCAGTCCTTGGAGGTTTCCCCCAGATAGTCCCGGATGTTTACCACGGGGGAACCAGCGATGATCGTAGGTTCCGTTTCACGCAGATGCTCCATCATCGCGGCGATCTGTTCCTTGCCGTCCAGCCCTTCCATGTAGATCTCCGCGGAGTTTTCCATGTAGAAGCCGTACTTTTCATAGAGTGAGTTGACCGCGTCAATGAGGGTCATACCCTTGAGACTGTAATATGCCGCCATTTCACAGATCAGCATGGTGGCAACCACACCGTCCTTGTCTCTGGCGTGTGCGCCCTTCATGTAGCCGTAGCTTTCTTCGTAGCCCAGAAGGAAGGTGCCCTTGCCCAGCTCCTCGTGGTTGCCGATGACTTCTGCGATAAATTTGAAGCCGGTGAGAACGTTGAACAGCTCCACGCCGTGTACTTCGCAGATTTTGGTCGCCATTTCGCTGGTCACAATGGTCTTGATGGCATACGCGTCCGCCGGCATGGTGCCCTGTTCTTCCAGAGCGGAGAAAATATAGTCCAGCAGCAGGGAACCCATCTGGTTACCCGTGATACACTGGAAGGTGCCGTTTTTGTCCCGTGCCATGACACCCACACGGTCGCAGTCCGGGTCGGTGGCAATGATGAGATCGGACTTCACCTGAGCGGCAACTCGGATTCCTTCGGCGTAAGCGGCAGGATATTCCGGATTGGGCTTGTCGAGACCGGGGAAATTCCCGTTGGGCGTCATCTGCGCATCCACCACGGAGAGATGCTTCACACCGATGCGGCGGAGTACCTCCGGAACGATCCGGTAGCCGGCACCGCAGAGAGGGGTGTATACGATTTCCAGATTTTCAGCGGCACGGCGGATCACATCGGGGTAAACCTGCTCCGCGATAACTTTTGCCATGAAAATTTCATCAAATTCCTTGCCGACCATGGTGATGAGAGATTCGTCCGCGGCGTCCCGTGCGGGAACGTCTTCGAAGATGTCTGCGCTGTGGATGTAGGAACAAACGTGATCCGCGATCAGTTGAGTGGGCTGTGCGCCGTCATCCCAGTAAAGCTTGTAGCCGTTGTAAGCGGCAGGATTGTGGGAAGCGGTGATGTTGATTCCGGCGGCGCATCCGAAGTGACGGACACCGGCAGAGAGCATGGGCGTGGGGCGCAGTTCATCGAACAGGTAAACCTGGATTCCGTGAGCGGAGAGGACTTCGGCACAGCGGCGGGCAAATTCATCGGAGTGATTCCGGCTGTCGTAGCCCACGATTACGCCTTTTTTCTTCGCTTCCTCGCCGATGGCTTCCAGTGCTCTGGCAACGCCTTCGGTGGCGTGTGCAACGGTGTAAAGATTCATCATCCCGCAGCCGGCACCCATCTTGGAGCGAAGACCGCCGGTTCCAAATTCCAGATAGGAGCCGAAGCGGAATTCGATTTCTTCCTCATTTCCGGCGATGGCGCGGAGCTCGGCTTTGGTGGCGTCATCCACTTTGTCGGATGCGAGCCATTCGTTGTATCGATTCATGTATGTTTTCATGCGTGTATCCTTTCAGATGGTAATGATTCATTCTATTGCGTGAGAAGATCGTACAGACCAAAAATGCTGTAACGGATCCGGGATCCTTCGAGAAAGAGGAACAGTGCCTCTCGATTTGGGTGTGAGATGTCTAATTCGAAATCGAATACCCGCGTTCCGTCCGCCGATTCCGTGGGATGGGCAGTGCAGGAGAGGAGAACCGTTCCCAGACACTCGAGGGCGGAAAGGAGAGCGGAGATTTCGCCGGGCTGTGCAGGGATAACCGCCAGATCGAGAAAACGGGGCGGTGTGGATGGCTCGGCGGGGAGGCTTTTCTGGAGCAGAGCAAACCGCATGACGGTGTCGTCGTTCATGGCAACGTCCGCCGCTGCCGTGATTTTTAGATCATACTTTTCGATGAGATGGCGAAAGGAGAGGAGTTGACCGTCCCGGGAACTGGACACGGGAAGCATGGCGTGAGAGCAGAAGCCGTCGTATACCTCCTCGCAAACGGCGCGAAAATCGGGGAAATACTGGGCGGAAACCCGGGAAAAATGCTTCTCAAACAACCGATACGCCCGATCCGAGAAGGTGTTCTGCAAATAGGCGATTTTGGGAGAACGGCTTGGGGTGTCGGCATCTCGGTCTTGCTCCGGTGCCCCGTAGGTGTTGGGATAGGCGGAAGCAAGGGCGAGACAGAACCGGGCGAAATCCGTGGACAACAGAGCGGGTGAGGATTCCGTTCGAAGACTTTCGTATTGGGAGGCCGCTTCTTCTGCCGTGGGGGGGAGTGCGTGTTCTGCCCGGAGCAGATTTGCGTATTCCTGATACAGGGAGGTGGAGAGTGAATCCACGGCACATCGCTTTTCCCAGACCAGCCGCAAATTCTGGCGGATGATGTCGCTGCTCATCAGAACTCTGATAGAATGTCGTAACTTTCGCTGAGGAATCGTACCAGTTCCTCAGCGGTGAGCGGACGCTGGGAGAGGGAAGAGAGCATATAGATCTGTCGTGCGATGGTTTCGGCTTTCGCGTTGTCTCCGGCATCGGTGAGGGCGGTGAGCCGTTCCATGAGGGGAGAAGCGGTGTTCAGAATCAGCGTCTGTTCCAGGGGCATTTCGCTGCCCAGTTTATAGAGCTTCATCATGTCGTTCATACGGCGCGCTTCCTCGGAGATATTCAGAAGAGCGGGGGTGGAGGCATCCTTCAGGCGATCAAAGGAGACGGTGGTGCCTTCTCCGACGATCTTTTTGAAGAGTTCTGCCACAGCGGGAATATCGGTTTTGTCCCCGTCCGCCTTCAGAACGTCTGCCACCTCGGCGTCAATGCGGAAGAATTTCACGCCTTCCCGGTTCTGTTCAATGGTGTTGAGGAACTGGGTGTCTATGACCCGATCCAGGAGGATCACCTCAATCCCTTCGTCCTTGTACATCTGGACGTATTTGGACTGTGCTGTGAGATCGGTCGCATAGTAGATCTTGTTTTCGTGCTTTTCCTTCGCCGCCTCCAGATACTCGTCCACGGTTTTGAACGCTCCATCCGCGGTTTCCAGAAGAAGACTGCCGGATACTCGATCATAGAACTTGCGGTCGCGCATACAGCCGTATTCCACGAAGGTTTTTAGATCGTGCCAGATGGATTCGTAGTTCTCGCGCTCGTTCTGGAACATGGCGTTCAGCTTGTCCGCCACCTTCTTGGTGATATGCGCGGAGATCTTGGTGACGTAGCCGCTGTTCTGGAGATAACTCCGGGAGACATTCAGCGGCAGTTCCGGGCAGTCCATCACGCCTTTGAGCATGAGGAGGTAATCCGGAATGACTTCCTTGATGTTGTCCGCAACGAATACCTGGTTGTAATAGAGCTTGACCTGTCCCTCCAGACTTTCAAATTCGCTGCCGATCCGGGGGAAATACAAAATTCCCTTGAAATTCAGAGGATAATCCGCTTTGATGTGAATGTGGAACAGGGGTTCCTTCCAGTCGTGGAAAACCTTGCGGTAGAAGTCCTTGTAATCGTCTTCGGTGCAGTCGGAAGGATTTTTCAACCAGAGAGGCTGGGTGTCGTTGAGGGGCTTCGGCTCTTCTTTTTTGTCGTCGTCCTCGGTTTCCTCACCGGTTACCAGATAGATTTCCTCGGGCATGAAGGCGCAGTACTTATCGAGAATTTCTCTAAGCTTGTAGTCGGAGAGAAATTCCTTGCCTTCGTCGTTAATGTGCATCACAACAGCGGTGCCGAAAGTTCCGAGAAGCCCTTCTTCGTCCTCGTAGTCGGGGATGATTTCGTAGTTTCCGTCATCGGAACAGGACCACTTGACGCAGGGGGCGCCGGTGTAGGAGCGTGTGATGACATCCACCGTGTCGCTGACCATGAAGGCGGAGTAGAAGCCAAGACCGAAGTGACCGATGATGCCGTTCTGCTGGGCATCGGCTTCGGACCCTTCATACTTCTGAATGAAGTCCAGCGCACCGGAGAGGGCGATCTGGCAGATGTACTTGCGGACTTCCTCTTCCGTCATGCCGATGCCGGTATCGGTGACCGTGATGGTGGAGGCGTCCTTGTCCAGCGTCACGGTAATTCTGGCACCGGAAAGATCCAGATCAGCGATTTCCCCGAGAGAGAGCAGGCGGCGCAGCTTGGTGATTGCGTCACAGGCGTTGGATGTGATTTCACGGAGAAAGATTTCTTTGTCAGAATAGAGCCATTTTTTGATAATGGGGAAAATATGCTCCAGTTCAATGGAGATACCGCCCCTGGTTGCCTTGTTGTTCATATCATACACCTCTCGATTGTAAAAAACATCAATGAAATGTCACTTCCGTTATGTAAGAGGAAGTTGTTTCTTCACAAACAATATTATACCCCGAATCGGGCACTTTGTCAAGATTTTCACAGGGATCCTTTACCTCTTACGCCAAGATTTCCCGGGGTGGGAAATGGAACTGAAAAAAACGGCACCGATGGACGATCGATGCCGTTTGTAAAAATTATTCGTGAAGGGTGCCGGAGAGAATTTCACCGTCCGAGGTAAAGAGGGGGAGCTTTTCAAGATACAGAAGATCCTCGCGGGTCTGAGCATCGCCCTCCGCCAGAATCGCCATTTTACCGACGATCTGCCCGCCTGCCGCCTCGATCAGCTCTTCCACGGCGCGGAGGGAGGCACCGGTGGAGATCACGTCGTCCACAATGAGAATCCGGGAACCGCGGATCCGTTCCGCTTCGGCTTTGTCGAGAAAGAGGCTCTGTTCGCCTGCTGTGGTGATGGACTGTACCTTGACTTCGAAGACGCCCGTCATATAGGCCTTCGCTTTTTTGCGGGCAACGAAGTACTTTTGATTTCCCGCCAGACGTGCCATTTCATGTGCCAGCGGAATCCCCTTGGCTTCTGCCGTGATGATGTAGTCGTAATCCGGGGCGATTTTCAGAAGTGCCTCAGCGGCAGCCGTCGCCAGTTCCGGATCCCCGAAAATGACGAAGGCACCGATGGAAAGAGAATCGTTCACGGGACAAATGGGAAGTTCTCTCCGAAGTCCCGCGATGGTCATGGGATACGTTTTCATAATCCAATACCTCTTTGAATAAAGTGAGGGATTTAGCGAAGCTTGATTCCCAGCACGGATTCCAGTGCCGCCAGAATATCGGACACAGCCGCATCGGCTTCCGTATCGGTGAGGGTGCGGTCAGCAGCGCGGAGCATCACGGCATAGGACATACTCTTCTTATTTTCGCCGATCTGAGGACCGCGATAGATATCGAAGAGGGACACGTTTGCAACCAGCTTGTTGGCACCGCGGATGACAGCGGCAACGGAAGCGGCTTCTACGCTTTCATCGCAGACGAAGGAGAAGTCGCGCTCAATGGCGGGATGCTTGGGAATGGGCGTGTAGGAAATGGCGAGTCTGCGGCAGTCATAGAGAGCGTCTGCTGCTATTTCCGCCAGATAGACGGGAACGGCGATGCCGTAGTTTTCCAGAACCACCGGATGGGCTTCGCCAAATACGCCGATCTTGGTGTCGCCGACGAAAATTTCCGCGCATCTTCCGGGATGGAAGGTGGGTTCCGTGGTGCAAGCGCGGAAGGTGGGTTCCGCCGTGGCAGCGAGAGCCAGGATGGCTTCGATATAGCCCTTCATGGTGTAGAAATCGGTTTTTCCGTCTGCGGCGATCATGCCGAGGGTGAGTCTGGCAGGCTCGCAGGGGAGTTCGTCCGCTCCATTGGGCAGGTAAACCTTCGACATTTCAAAGAGCTTTACGTTGTGGTTTTTCATGTTGTAGTTGTCCGCCAGAACCTTCAGCATGGAGGGAAGGGTCGTGGTGCGCATGACGGAGGTGTCTTCGCCGAGAGGATTGGAGATGACCACGCATTTGCGGCGGGGGTCGTCAGCGGCGAGACGGATTTTGTCGTACCAGGAGGGGCTGATGAAGGAGAAGGTTTCGATCTCGTTCATGCCCATACCAACGAGGGTGTCGTGAATGGAGATGTCGAAGCTCTGACGTTCGGTGCGTACCCCCACGGTGGGAGTTGCCGCATTGGAGAGGGTGGAGGTAATCCGGTCGTAGCCGTAAATCCGGAGAATTTCCTCGGCAATATCGTTCATGCAGCGAACGTCGTCGCGGAAGGAGGGAACGGTTACGGATGTCATGTCGTCGGAAACGGTGAATTCCAGTTTCCGGAGGATGTCCGCCATGTATTCGCGGGACAGGTTCACGCCGAGGAAGCGGTTGATGCGATCGGTATCCAGAGGCAGTGTTGCGATTTCCTTCTTCACGGGGTATACGTCGATGGTGCCGTCCACGATTTCACCGGCACCGAGGAGCTCGATCAGTTCGCAGGCTCTGTCGAGAGCGGGCATGGTGTTTTCCGAGTCCAGACCCTTTTCAAAGCGTGCAGAGGATTCGGTTCTCATGCCCTGCTTCTTGGCGGTCACACGGACACTGCCGGGATGGAACGTAGCGGATTCGAAGACAACCGTCACGGTGTCATCGGTGATTTCGCTGTTTTCTCCGCCCATAACACCGGCAAGAGCCACTGCCTTGTTGTGGTCGGCGATGACCAGCATGGAGGAATCCAGGGTGTGGGGGATGGAGTCGAGAGAAACAAACTGTTCACCGTCAGCCGCCCGGCGCACGTTGATTTCGGAGCCGTCCAGGCACTTGTAGTCGAAGGCGTGCATGGGCTGACCGTATTCCAGCATCACGTAGTTGGTGATGTCCACGATGTTGTTGATGGGACGGACACCGGAGGCACGGAGCTTCATCCGGAGCCACAGGGGAGAGGGCGCAATCTTCACGTTCTTCACCACCCGTGCAGAGTAGCGGTAGCAGAGATCGCTGTCCTGAATCTTGACGGAGAGATACTTGTCAATGGAGTCGCCGTCGGAGCAGGGAGCGGGCTTTTTGGGGGTGGGGATGGCGAGTTCCTTGCCGAAGGTCACGGCGGATTCTCTTGCCAGACCGAGAACGGAGAGACAGTCGGGACGGTTGGAGGTGATTTCAAATTCCACCACGGTGTCCGTGAGCCCAAGGGCTTCCTTCATGTCGGCACCCAGGGGAATGTCAGTGAGACCCACGTGATTGAGAATCAGAATGCCGTCTTCAATGGCACCGGGCATATCGTGGAGGGTGAGACCCAGCTCCGCAATGGAGCAAAACATCCCTTCGGAGACCTCGCCTCTCAGCTTGCCTTTTTTGATCTTCACGCCGTCGGGAAGATGCGCGCCGTCCAGAGCAACGGGAACAATCGCGCCTTCAAATACGTTAGTAGCGGCGGTGATGATCTGGAGGGGCGCTTCCTTGCCCACGTCCACGGAGCAGATCACCAGTTTTTCTGCATTGGGGTGACGGGAGATCCCGAGAATCTTGCCGCAGACGATGCCGCTGATGTCCTCTGCCAGGGTTTCGTATCCCTCTACCTTGGAGCCGGACATGGTCATTCTGTCACAGTATTCTTTTATGGTAATATCGCTGACGTCGGTATAATCCGCCAGCCATTTCATGGAGAGCTGCATAATCTTTCAACCTTTCTTGATCAGATAATCACTTAGAACTGGTTCAGGAAACGAACGTCGTTTTCGTAGAGAAGGCGCATATCGTCGATGTGATACTTGAGAAGTGCAATTCTCTCTACGCCGAGACCGAAGGCAAAGCCGCTGTACACTTCGGGGTCAATGCCACAGTTGCGGAGTACGTTGGGGTGAACCATGCCGGCACCCAGGACTTCAATCCAGCCTTCGCCCTTGCAGAGACGGCATCCCTTGCCGCCGCAGACGAAGCAGGAAACGTCCACTTCTGCGGAGGGTTCCGTGAAGGGGAAGTGGTGGGGACGGAAACGAATCTGGGTTTCTTCCCCGAACATTCTCTTAGCGAACATTTCAAGAGCGCCCTTCAAATCTCCCATGGTGATGCCCTTGTCGATGACCAGACCTTCCAGCTGATGGAACAGAGGGG
>JAZSQX010000102.1:0-6621 GCA_045538235.1 Eubacteriales bacterium | reverse complement strand
TTCATTTCGTTTTCCATGAGGACGATGGTTTTTTCCAGCCGCTTCAGGGGATCGTACAGGGAGAGAATTTCCACCTTGTCCTGGAAGCGGACGTAAACACCCGATGCAATGAAGTCCGCCAAGAGTCCCGGATTGGTGATGGTGTGGGCGGTGAGCATAAAGTCATCGGAGAAGGCGGGGAGATACCGGAGCATTTCGTCCAGGGTGTTCAGGGCTTCGCTCATCAGAGCCTCGATGCGCAGATCACCTGGGGAGAAGTCTCCCGTGAGGGTCTTGGACATGACGTCGGCAACCAGATAGCCCTGTTCCATGCGAATATCCAGTACGGTAGCACGGCAGTAGCCTTCGGCAATGACGCGGATGTTGCCGCCGCCGGGCTTTTTGAGAGTCTGTTTGATCCGCGCCACACAGCCGACCTCGTACAGATCGTCCGCACTGGGCGTTTCGATTTTAATATCCCGCTGAGTCAGCAGGAGTACGGGCTGTCCGGCATCCGCGGCAAGGCAGGCGCGCTTGGACATCTCCCGTTCTAATTCAAAATTTAAGGGGATGGAGGGAAAAGCGACGATCCCGCGAAGAGGAATCACGGGCAGGGTCAGTTTTTCCGCTTTTTCGATATATCGGGGCATATGTGCATCCTTTCAATGGGGAAATCGTAAGCAGTCGAATCCCGTGTCGACATACTTACCTTATATTATATCACATTTTTGTCGGGAAGTCTACTTTTGATTCTAAATATTTGTAACATTTTATGGGGAAATTTTCCGGTGTTTTTTGTGCTTGTTTTTCCACTTTTCTTCTTGACTTTTTGTCTCTCGATCTGTAAAATAATAGTATGATGTTTCATTTCAAGAAAAAGCGTGCCAAATGGACGGAGAAAAGCGGAGAAGGGAGGAACCAATGATCCAAAGAGAAGATTGGGAACTGGAAAAAAGCTCCATGCAATCCGGGTGCATTGCCGTTCCCTTCGTGTGTTCCGTTTTTCCGGACGGCAGGGTGGAATGCCTGGTGTATTCCTTTGCGCATAAGGCGGCGGAGGAGCTGGAAACCCGTTTTGCGGCAGATCCACTCTCACCGGAGGCGCGGGCTTTTCTCCATGAAACGCTGGATCCCGTGATGATCGACGCCGGATTTGACACCCACTGGGCGACGGAACACACCCATCTGGAATACCGCCCCCATGGCATCCGCCGGGAAGCGATCCTTCCGGGGTGTGAGATCCTCGATTCCCTGGATGGGGAAGAAGCCGACGGGGTGGATCTGGATGACTTTGAACTGGAGCCTGCCTATCCGCCTGATCGAATGGCGGTGATGCGGAACGGGGACGGTGCCATCGTTTGCTATGCGGGGATCAACGACATGGACGACGAGGACGGATGCGCGGAGATCACCGTGGAATGCGCGGAAGATTACAGACAGCGTGGATACGGCACTTCCTGTGTGGCGCTTCTGGCGGAATATCTTTTGGAAATTGGAGAAGACATCAAGTACGTCTGCCGGAGCGATCACAAAATTTCCGCAAAAACGGCGGAAGCGGCAGGCTTCAAACTTTATCGAGAAAAACTCTCTTTTGTGTGCTACCGCAGAGAAGAGGACGAATCGGAAATGCGGGAGAATGAAGGAGAGGTGAATCGGGATGGCGTATGATGCCGGTATGCTGCGCTTTGTGGTGCAGGAGTTCAATCAAACACTCACCGGGGGCAAGGTGGACAAAATCTACCAGCCGTCCAAGGAGGAGGCGGTTTTCGTCATCCGATGTGCCGGAGCGGAGCACCGTCTTGCCATTTCAGCGGGCGGAAGCGGCTCGCGGATGAATCTCACCTCCCTCAAACCGGAGAATCCCGCCACGCCCCCCATGTTCTGCATGATGCTCCGGAAGCATTTTCAGGGAGCGCGGTTTGCGGGGGCGGAGCAGCTTGGCTTTGAGCGGGCGGCGCGGCTGACCTTTGATACCCACGACGATTTGGGATTTGCCACGAAGAAGCACGTGATTTGCGAGCTGATGGGGCGATTCTCCAATATCATCATCACGGACGCGTCGGATAAAATCATCGGCGTTCTGAAATCCATTGACTTTACCACCAGCGAGAAACGGCAGGTTCTGGCGGGAATGCGGTACGAATTGCCCCCGAAGCAGGACAAAACCGATCCCATGAGCGAGGAAATGACGCCCCGATTCTTCAAGGATCTGGCGGCACAGGCGGATCCCGATCAGGGGGCAGAGCGGTTTCTCATGTCCCATTTCGCAGGAATTTCGCCCCTTGTTGCAAGGGAAGTGGTGTTCCGGGCGGCGGGCAGAATCGACGCGACCATGAAGGACTGCGGCAATGCCCTGGTGGAAAAGTTTTTCGATCTCTTAGACCGGATCCGGGAAGGAAACGGGGAGCCGGTGCTTGTTTTGAACGAGAACGGGATTCCCGTGGAATATGCCTTCCTCCCCATCCGACAGTACGGAAGTCGGGCAGAAACCGTGACGGTATCGTCCTTCGGGGAACTGATTGACCGGTATTTCGGCGAACGGAGCCGGGAAGAGCGGATCCATCGGAAAGCGGCGGATTTATTCAAACTCCTGTCCAACGCGGAATCCCGAATTGTCAAAAAAATGAACCTTCAGCGGGAAGAACTGGCTGCCTGTGAGGCGGGAGAACAGTACAAGCTGTGGGGGGACTTGATCACGGCAAACATCTACGCCCTCAGCCGTGGAATGGAGTCCTGCACATTGGTGAACTACTGGAGTGACGATTGCGGGGAGATCACCATTCCCCTGGATAAGCGTCTTTCCCCCTCGGCAAATGCCCAGGCGTACTATAAAAAATACACCAAATCCAAAGCCGCACGGGTGCATCTCACCGAGCAACTGAAGGCGGCGGAGGAGGAACTCACCTATCTCTACACTGTGCTGGATGCCCTGTCCCGTGCGGAAGGGGAGCGGGATCTGTCCGAAATCCGGGCGGAGTTGTACCACAGCGGATACGCCTCCCGCATGAAGAATTATACGGAAAAGAAACAATCCCAGCCCAGTATCGTCCGCTATCTGACGTCGGACGGGAATACGGTGCTGTGCGGAAGAAATAACATTGCCAACGATTATCTCACGACCAAGCTGGCGGATCGCGCCGACTGGTGGTTCCACGTGAAGAATCAACCGGGATCCCACGTGGTGATGCAATGCCGGGACGGGGAAGAGGAACCCACCGAGCGAGCCTTTACGGAAGCGGCGGAAATTGCTGCCTACAATTCCAAGGCGCGGGGCGGGGTGATGATTCCCGTGGACTACATGAAGGTATCCAAGGTGAAAAAGCCTGCCGGTGCCAAGCCGGGCTTTGTCATCTATCATACAAACTGGACCGCCTACGTGACACCCGATGAAGCGCGGATCCTCGCAATGAAACAGAAATAATCATGTACGGATGTACAAAAAGGAGCAAAAACAATGGAAAAGAAAGTATTCGCATTCGACCTGGACGGCACTCTCACGGAGCATCGCACCTGGATCAGCGACGAAAACCTGGCAGCCCTGCAGTTCCTCAAGGACAACGGAATTCGCGTTGTCATGGTGGGAGCCGGACAGCTTCGCCGTATCTATACCCAGTTGCGGAATTTCCCCGTGGACATCATTGCCAACTACGGCTTGCAGTACGGGGTGTATCGGGAAGAGTTGGGAGACATGGAGATTCTGCGGGATCTGACGGTACCCTGCGACAGAGAATCGGTGGCGGCACGGATTACCGCCATGCGGGAAAAATACGGATACACTTCTTTTGCGGGGGAGTCGGTGGAGTTCCATCCTTCCGGTTGCGTCACGTTTCCCATTCTCGGGACTAAGGCGAATATCGAAGACAAGCTGCGCTTTGACCCCGATCGCTCCATCCGCCGCGCCTTTTATCAGGATGTGGTGGATACGTTCTCCGAATATACCGTGTTCGTAGGCGGATCTTCCTCTTTCGATATGGCACCGAAGCCCTATGACAAGCGGTATGCCCTGGAGCAGTTCTGCCGGGAAGAGGGCTACGCGCACAGCGAAATTACATATTTCGGCGACGATTACGGTCAGGGCGGCAACGATGAATCGGTGTATCTCTCCGACTTCGATTTCGTGAAGGTGGACAAGTATACCATGATTCCTGAACTGGTTCGGAGCGCACTGAAATAATCCATCGTTCTAAAGAAAATACACCCCATCGGATTTTTTGAGTCCGTTGGGGTGTTTTTGCTTTCCGTGATTACTCGGCGGGAACGTAGGTGGGGGATGCCAAGTCAACCGTCAGCTCCTTTACCATATCGAATAGGATTCCCTGACGGATGAGGGCGGGATCGTAGTAGGATTCCAGCTCTTCCAGCGTGTCGAAATCATAGAATTCCTTGGCGTATGCCGCGCCCAACTCCTGATATTCTTCCTCGCTGATGGAAAGGTTTTCCGCGCGGGCAATGGCGTAGCAAATCATTTCTTCCTTCACCATTGCCTCGGCGTATTTCTTCACATTTACGTAAAACTCATCTTCCGTCATCTGGAACTTCAGTTTACAGTATTCGGTGAAGTTCAGTCCCTGCATTTCCGCATAGGCTTGATTGGAGGAGACCATGTCGTTGTATATCTCGTCCGTTTCCTTTTTGGGATACTGCTTGACGGTGGTGTTTTCCAGAACTTCAGACCATACGATATTCACAGCCTGGCTGTAATAGCCGTCTTTCTTTTCCGCTTCCAGTTCTTTTCGAATGGAGGCTTTCATGTCTTCAATGGAATCATACCCCAGATACGCCCGGACAAAATCCTCCGAGAAGATGGGCTGTTCCTGTACCAGGATGGCATTGACGGTAATATCAAAGTGGCAGGTTTCACCGGAATAATCGGAGAACTTGAAATTGAGATCCGTGATGACGCCGTCGCCGGACACGCTGTCACCGGCTTTTTTTCCGATCAGAAGTGCCTCGACTTCTTCGGGAAAATACCCGTACCCCAGCGGCAGCTCGAAATTCTCAGCGGATAGGGTGCCTTCATTTTTGTCCGTCAACGTATAGGAAATCCGTACGATGTCGTCGACCTCGACCGCCCGTCCGGTGACCTCCTTGGTGCGGGCGTAATAGGCCACGCGGATGTCGATTTCCTGCTGAACCTCTTGCTCCGTCACCTCCAGGGAGAAAGTGTCTTCGATTTGGATGGGAAGTTCTTTGTAATTTCCCAGTTCCATGTACTGGGAGAGATCATAGTCGTATCGGTATGTGAGCAGATCAGGCGCTTCTTCTTTGGCACAGGATGCGGCTGAGAAGCCCAGCAGTGCGGCTGCCAGAAGCGCGGAAACAGTTTTTTTCATAACAACAATCCTTCGTGAATCAATTCAGATTTTTCAGATTCTATTCATACATTATATCACAAATAAAGCGAATTTGCAAGGGGAACACGAAAAAAGTCGCAGAATCCCGATTAATGGGACGAAATGGGGCGGAAAATTCGGTTCAGCAGGGAGAGAAGCAGGGGGCAGAGGATAGCGGGGAAGAGCCCGTATACCACCGCGATGCGGAGAAACTCTCCTACCATGGAAGCAATTTCCGGACCTGTGATATCCGAGTAGGTGGTGACGAAATCTACCACATTGATTCCTTCCATCAAAAAATAGGCACAGCAGAGGAGGAGGGCGGAGACGATCACAGCGCGATTCGGAGAGAATTTCTGCCGTCCCCGATCCGATTCCGCCAAAGCGTGACGGGAAGCAAAGTGGGAAGCAGTCAGAGCACCGAGAGCGAGAAATACGGTTTCGCTGAGGAACTGGATTCCCACCCAGATAAGGGAAAGGGTCACCATGTCTGCCACCGCACCGGAGAGGTAGTCGATGAGGAACCGGGTGAGGTAGTCGGCGAACGAGGCGAAAAGTGCCAGAAGCGCGGTGAGCAGGAGTGCCTTTTTGCCGAAGCGGTACCGGGCGAACACAATGGCGGCAAAACCTACCGCAAGGCGCAGACAGACAAACAGGTCGACGGCATTGCCAAGGAGCCAGACGATCCCGTCGCTGTAGGAAATATCGGTGGCGGTGACGGAATAGAAGTACGCGCTCAGCCGCCCGGGAAGGATGAGCAGAAGGGAGAGAAGGAGGGTGAATCCGTAAAAACGCAGGGTGTTTGTTTCTTTCATAATGATGTCTCGTTTCTGTTGAATGGATTTAGTATACCACATTCTTATTCGTATTTCCACCAACAAATGTAAACACCGCGGAATATTGCCCGTTTTTTTGCATAGAATGAAGCGAAATCTGAAAAAATGAGCGAAGGAGAAAAACAAAATGACAGATCATTCATTCATGACGGACACAATCGCAGGGGGAGAGACGGGCATCCGCTACGAGAAAGCGTCCGACTACGATACTCTCATCCGCTATCTGGATGCCCTCAGCTTCCGCTATTCCACCGTGCGGATTGCCTCCCTTGGAACCAGCGTGTTCGGGCGGCGGATTCCCGTGATTACCATTGGAGCATCCATGGAACAGCCCGGTGTCCTGTACGTGGGCGGAATGGCGGGGAATGACCGTCTGACCCCCGCGATGCTTCTGCGGTTTGCCTCGGATTACGCGGAGTATCTGGAGAGCGGAAAACGGATGTACAGTATCAGCCTGCCCTATCTTTACGAAG
>JAZSQX010000049.1:0-2083 GCA_045538235.1 Eubacteriales bacterium | reverse complement strand
CTATGGGGACGACACCTATTTCGGTCAGTCCCAGTCGGTGATCCGGAAGCTGGAAGCCGGGCGGGAGTCGGCGTACTTGTCCCGCTCCCTTGCCACCATCATGCGGGATGCCCCCATCTGCTGTTGTGCGGATTCTCTCTTCACGGAACGGGAGATGGATGCGGAGGCCTTTGATCAGCTGTGCCGGGAGCTGGAATTTACCGGAATGAGCCGCCGGTTCGGGGGACATCATGCAGCCGAAACGGAACCGGAGCGGGATGCGATCGAGGTGCGTCGGGTGGAGCGTCTGGAAATTTTGCCCGCGGGCAAATACGCCTTTTACTGGAACGGGGAGGAAGCGGCTGTCTGCACGGAAGACGACGTGATCCTGTGCGAAAAGCCAACGGAGGAGGATCTTCGTGCGTTTCTCGCTGCGAACACCATTGTCTGCCACGATCTCAAGGGACTGATGCGCGCCCTGACTCTTTCTTCGGAAGAGGTGCACTGTGCTTATGATACCATGCTGGCGGCATATCTGCTCCAGCCGGGGAAGGGGCGGTATCTCCTCCCCGATACGGCGTTCGAATATCTGGAAATCACCCCCGGGAATGCAGGTGCTTTTGCCCGCGCGGTGTTTCTTCTCTGGAAGAAAACCCGGGAACTCCTGGAAGAATACGGGATGCTCTCCCTCATGAGCGATATCGAAATTCCCCTTGCCGGCGTGCTGGCGGAGATGGAACAGCAGGGGTTTGCCATTGACCCCGACGGCATCCGTCACTATGCGGAAGAACTGCTGGTGCAGGAAAATGTTTTGGCAGACGCGATCTGGTTCCAAGCGGGGAAGCAGTTCAACATCAATTCTCCGAAGCAGCTTGGAGAAGTGCTGTTCGAGGATCTGGGACTTCCCAGCGGAAAAAAGACCAAAACAGGCTATTCCACCGATGCGGAGACCTTAGAGGGACTGCGCCCCTACGACTCGATCATTTCGGACATTCTGCTGTATCGGCAGACTGCCAAGCTCCGGGGCACCTACGGGGAATCCCTGGCGGCACAGGCGGACGAAAAGGGGCGGATTCACACCAACCTGAATCAGACGGGAACGGCGACCGGACGGCTGGCATCCAGCGAACCGAATTTGCAGAACATTCCCGTTCGGATGGAAATGGGCAGGGAACTGCGAAAGTATTTCCGGGCAGGCGAGGGATACGTGCTGGTAGATGCGGACTATTCCCAGATTGAACTGCGCCTTCTCGCCGTGCTGGCGGAGGATGAAGCCATGAGCCGCGCCTTCCGGAATGGGGAGGATATCCACACGTCGGTGGCGGCGCAGGTGTTTGGTGTCAGCGAAGACGACGTGACGCCGGAGTTGAGACGCCGCGCCAAAGCCGTGAATTTCGGCATCGTCTACGGTATCGGAGAATTTTCTCTGTCCAAGGATCTGGGAATCACCCGTCGTCAGGCAAAGGAATATATTGACAACTATCTTGCCACCTATTCCGGTGTGGATCGCTATCTAAAGAAAACGGTGGCGGAAGCAAAGGAAACGGGATATACCACCACCATGTTCGGTCGCCGTCGGAATATTCCGGAGCTGGCCGCCCCCAACCGGAACGTGAAAGCCTTCGGGGAGCGGGTCGCCATGAACAGCCCCATTCAGGGAACGGCGGCGGATGTGATCAAAATTGCCATGATCCGCGTCAGCCGGGCACTGAAGAACGAGGGCATCGACGCGCGGCTGATCATGCAGGTACACGACGAACTGATCGTGGAAGCGGCGGTGGACTGCGCGGATCGTGCGGCGGAGATTCTCGTGGAAGAGATGGAAAACGCCGTTCGCCTGTCCGTGCCCCTTATCGCGGATTGCGGCATGGGAAAAACCTGGTACGAGGCGAAATAACCGGCTGGAAAGGCAGAGCGAAATTTGAAAAACTTATTCCAAAACCTCAAATATTATACCGTCCAGTCCATTTTGGGACCGCTGTTCAAGCTGCTGGAAGCCATGTTTGAGCTGTTCGTTCCTCTGGTGGTGGCGGATCTGATTGACCGTGGGATTGCCGCAGACAATCCGGCTTATGCACTAAGACAATTCGGGATTCTCATTGCC
>JAZSQX010000232.1:0-8525 GCA_045538235.1 Eubacteriales bacterium | reverse complement strand
CAGCGGCACGACGGGATTCCCCAAGGGCGTGATGCTGACTCACTACAA
Source organism: Eubacteriales bacterium (assembly GCA_045538235.1). Taxonomy (GTDB): domain Bacteria; phylum Bacillota; class Clostridia; order Oscillospirales; family CAG-272; genus UMGS1696. Next base: position 8,477 of record JAZSQX010000232.1, on the reverse strand, counting down.
CATCATCAACGACGGCAAGTCCATCGGCGACCGGATGGATCTCTCCACCGCCGACCGGATGATGATTCAGGTACCCATGTTCCACTGTTTCGGCATGGTGCTGGCCATGACCGCCTCCATGACCCACGGCGTGACCATGTCCCCCATCTCCGCCTTCTTCCCGAGAAAGGGACTCCACTGCATCAACAAAGAAAAGATCACCGCATTCCACGGGGTTCCCACCATGTTCATCGCCATGCTGGGACACGAGGATTTTGACAAGACGGACTTCTCCCATATGCGCACCGGTATCATGGCGGGTTCTCCCTGCCCGGTGAAGGTGATGGAAGAGGTGGTGGAAAAGATGCATATGTCCGAAATCACCATCGTATACGGTCAGACCGAAGCCTCCCCCGGATGCACCCAGAGCTCCACGGATGACACCATCGAATGCCGCGTGAACACGGTGGGACGTGCCTTCTACGGCGTGGAATGCAAGATTGTGGATCCCGAAACCGGCGAAGATCTTCCCGACAACGTGGACGGAGAATTTGTGGCACGGGGCTACAACATCATGAAGGGCTACTACAAGATGCCCGAAGCCACCGCCGCCGCCATTGACAAGGACGGATGGCTCCACACCGGAGACCTGGCGCGCAGACTCCCCGACGGAAACTACAAAATCACCGGACGGATCAAGGATATGATCATCCGCGGCGGGGAAAACATCTACCCGAAGGAAATCGAAGACTTTATCTACACCTATCCGAAGGTGCAGGACGTACAGGTCATCGGTGTTCCCGATAAGGCATATGGCGAAGAAATCATGGCCTGCGTCATCAAGAAGCCCGACGTGGAATGCACCGCAGAGGAAATCAAGGAATACGTCATGAGCCACATGGCAAAGCACAAGACTCCCCGCTACGTCATGTTCGTGGACAGCTTCCCCATGAACGCAGCAGGGAAAATTCTGAAATACAAAATGCGGGAAGACGTGAAAAACCTCCCCGAATTCAAAGAAGCCGCCGGGATTGTAACGGCGTAAGGGAGGAGAAAAAACAATCATGCGGGGAAACTTTTCCGAGAAAAAGATTTCCCCGCGCCCCTTCAAAAAGCTTTCTGAATAGAGGAAGCATGGATATCGTGCGCCGCCATCGCGTATAGTTGAACTTATTAGAAAACGAACAAGGTGCAGCCTGGATCGGACATTCCGATTCAAGCTGCACCTTTTTGTCCCAATTCGATCATGTGTTCTCCATGTCTGTCGGTATCACATAATCCGTAGGGGCGTATCACGATGCGCCCGCTTCCATGGATTTCGTCTGTCAAGCGGGCGATTCATGAATCGCCCCTACCGGTTGGACGCCCGAATTGGAGTTTGCAATCAGCGGGAATACAAAAGGTAGTTGGGATTTATCAATCTCTTTTTTTTACAGGGAGATCATCCCGAGAATGGCATCTCTGTCGGCGTGACCCAGTCCCCGGAGGAGCCTGGGTGCGGTGCGGTCGAAATCTCCGTGCGCCACCAGACGGAATACGGCAGCGAGGATGTCCGTCATCTGCTTGCGATCGCCCTCTTCTGCGAGGCATCCGATGCACAAAACCCGCATCAGCACGTACGTGGCACAGAGGGCGATCCACTCGTCCTGCACCGTTCCGGGACGATCCGCGTGGGGGAATCCGGAGAAAAACATATGGTTCACGAGGAGATTTTCGAAGAGGGTCTCCCACCCGTGGAATCGCTCTTCAAACTGCCGCCGCGCTTTCGCATACCGTTCCGGCAGATCCGCGTCCGCCCCGAATGCGCTGAGTGCACCCTCGCCGAAATCCCGGATGCTGTCGCTGTGTTCATCGAGAAGTCCCACCAGTTCGCACGCCGCACGCAGGGAATCAGACAATTCCACAGTCTTTCCTTCTTCAGCGGGGGAATCGCTTCCGTCCCATTCTGCCAGTTTTTGTCCCAGAAGCATCAGCCGTTCGGGGATGGAATGCGCCCGGTCCTGCATCACGGAGAGAAAACGCATCCGCGCTTTCCCGCCCTCTCCCGCCTCCGCGAACATCGCACGCTGGGGATGATCCGGCAGGCGAGCCGCCATGGTGTACCGCACAAAGGAAACGGGTTCTTCCCGGTCAAGGAGTTCCACCACTGCCTCACAGCTGCCGGCACAGGAGCACTCGTTCACGCCTCCCTCCTTCCCTTCCCGGATGCACCGGGGGTACAGGCGGCAGATGTCGGGCAGAACGTGTTCCCCCAGATTGGCATGAATGCTGCACCGTCCGTCCTCCATCCGCAGGGGACAGTTGCCGTCGTAGCGGGGATTGAACCGGGCGTAGCAATCCTCCGTGGGGCGCTCCACCATCCGGAGTCCGCAGTCCAGCCGTCGGCGTAGGTCGTCGTCGCAGGAAATTCCCAGCAGAGTATAGTAATTCTTCATGGAAACCGAAATGGGCCATCCCACACAGCACGCAGAGCGGCAGGCACCCATTTTGCAGGAAAACCGGGGGAAATAATCGGGGACGAAAAATTCGCTTACGGGAAATGCCGTCTCCGCGGGGGCAGATTCCTCTTCGGTATATTCTTCGGCGTCTTCTTTCATATTTGTTCCTCTTGATTTGTAAATGTTGGATTTTTTGCGGAATTATTATAAACCAATTTTTTTGCCGTTTTTCGATGATTTTGTGAATTTTTTCGCGCTCTTACTTCTCCCGCACCAGCATCACCGCATCCCCGGCGGAAATCGGGAGAGCAAATCCATTTTCGCTCACCATTGTCTCCCATGCCCCGTCGGTTCCGTAGCGGGTGAAGGTGCCGGATTCCGCCGCGGGAAGAACGACGTCCACTTTCTCCCGATTGTGGAGGAACCACAGTTCTGCGTCTTCCGTCTCGGATTTCCGCACCCGCACGCCGGGATACGCGAGAGGATTTTCCTCATCCCCCGCCAGCGAGAACAGGGGACGAACGCCGCCTGCCCAGACTGCGGAGATTACCTCCCCCCATGCCGTTCGCGTGACCTGCTTCGGGTACCGCTGTTCCAGTTTCCCGAGGAAGTCGTCCGGGCGGTCGGTATCAATGAGGGTCATCCGTCCGCCGGAAGCGAGGAATTTTTCGATGGTCTCCGCCGCCCCCGGCTCCTGCTTACCGCTGTCAAACACCACCAGATGGGTGAAGGTTTCGTAGGGCGTGGCGAGAGTGCCGTTTTCCGCCGTGAAAGTCGCCAGTCCCGCGCTGTCGATAAGGTCAAAGTCCATCCGGGCGTTTTCCAAGTTCTCCAGCACCTTGCCGTAGGCTTCCTCCAGCACTTGAACCGCTTTGGGCTGATGGGGTGCCACGATGCAGGGACCCACGTTCCAGTATTTGTGATCCGGGGGCATGAAACGCTCGTACGCCCCTTCCATGGGAATCAGCACCAAGACGTCCGCCCGATGCCGTCCCGTGTCGCAGAACAGGGCTGCCCGCGCCGCTTTTTCTTCAAATTCCCGCCGTCCGTGGGAGTAGGGGAAGGTGTCCCCGAAATAGGACGAAATGTGGGTTACGCCCAGCTGAATCTGATAGAAGGCGGAATTGAGCCGGTTTTCATTCGTCGTCTCGTCCCGCTTGTTCCAGAAATGGTTTTCCAGATGGAAGCTGTTTTCCGTCATCACCCCGTTCGTTCCCCTGAGGTGGGCGGCGGAGGATGCCGTTTTTTCCGCGGTCACGTCCCGTGGTTCCATGCAGTACAGGCGATCCACCCCGGGCATCTGCATCTGCCCCATGAGTCCGAAGAGATCCGCGTTGAGTCCGATCTGCATGGACAGGGTTTCTTCCCCGTAGAGATGCCCCGTCAGCCGGGTACCGTACCGCTCACACCATGCCCCAATCCGCCCGAAATAGTTCTCGGCGAACAGCTTTGCCGCACACTGCCAGTACCGTCTCCGTAGGGTGTGGGTATCCCGGTCGGTTTCGAAAAAGAGATCCGCTTCCCGCCCGGGGAGAATGTGGGAAAGAAGAGAATCCATCTCCTCCGTCCACGCCGCAACCGCTCCCGTTTCGTAGAAATAGGAGGAGCATCCGTGGGTGGGAAGCCCCGGCTCGTCGGTGAAGAAGGCGGTGATTTTCGAAAGCCGCTCTTCTCCCAGTTTTCTCCGATAGACCTCATGGGTCACTTCGATAAAGCGATCCGTCACGTCCGCCCGCATCAGATCCGCATAGGGAACCCGGTTTTCCGTGTAAAATTCCACCGGACGATGGAAAAATGCCGCCACCCGCCAGTTTCCCGCCGGGAGATCCCAGGAAAGAACCCCCTCCGCGCACGTCACAGGCAGAGCCTCCGCGGTGATCAGACTGCCGTCCTCTGCCACGGGATATGCCTCCGCCAGCCGGCAGGTGCCCCGCTCACTCGCACAGGAACCGGAGCCTCCCGAAGTGAGAAAACTCTGGCAGATCAGTCCCTTTACCTGGTAATCCGGGTGTCCGTCTAAAACCCGATTGCCTGCCGCTCCGCTGGGGTAGGCGCGCTCGTCGTAAATCCAGACCTCCATGCCGCGGGAAAAGCAATCGTCCATAAAGGCAATGAGCGCTTCCCACGCGGCTTCCGTTTCCGGCGTATCGTCTGCCAGATACCCGCTCAAGCTGCGTAGCCGGGCTTCCTCCTCCGTGTCGCTCTCCACCCGGTCGGGAACAAAATCCATATTGACCACAAAGCCCCCCAGTCCCGTTTTTTCCGCTTCATCCAGATACCGACGGCGATCCTCCTCCGTTCTGGGGTAGTAGTTGTGAATGATCTGCACCGGTCGGCGGCTGTTGTCCGGTTGGGGCAGAACCGACGTCAGATAGTCGTTTGTTCTCATGGCAATTCTCCTTGACTGAAACTTCCGTTTCCGAGAAAAATCACGGGCTTTCCCGTCTCTGATTGTCATTGTAACACACCCACCCATATTTGTCAAGCAATTTACCAGATGTTCTTCCGCGTCCATTCACAATTTGTTTTCAATACAGATTTTGCCGTTTTTTATTGACTAGACGATAAAGGAGGTATATAATATAGGTATCCATTTTTTTGAGCAGCATTAGGAAAGGTCAATCCATGAAAAAAGCATTTCTCATTCTCGCACTTCTATTTTCCCTGATTCTGGTGGGGTGTACGACACCAGGTACGCCCGGTTCTGAATCCAACCCGGACGGAAACCGTGACGCCATCCTTTCGCCAGGAACGGACACCCCTCAGTCTGCGGGAATTACCACCGAGCAGTTTGCCACCTACGTCCTCATCCGCCCCGAGTTCGCCTCGGACACGGTGACCCACGCCGCCTCCCAGCTCTATACTCATATCAAAAATCAGTATGGTCTGAAGCTCACCTTCCGGGATGACTTCTACAAGGCGGGCGTGGAGGAAATCGGCGCGTATGAAATCCTGCTTGGGGAAACCAATCGCCCCGAAAGTACCGCTTTCATCGCCACCCTCCGTCGGGATGACTACGGCTATACGCTGGCAGGGGACAAAATCGTCATCGCAGGCAAAACCGACGAGGGCACGGCACGGGCGATGGATCTGTTCACGAAGAATATTCTCTCCTCCGATCGGAAGAACGCTCAAATCTTTTTTGCCGAAACCGACAACTGCACCGTAACGAAAACCTACGCCATCGACACCCTCACCATTGCGGGACGCTCTGCGGTGGAATATACCGTGGTTTATCCAAAGAAGGGACAGCTCGATGAAAAGAACTGCGCGGAGAATCTGGCTGAGATGATCGCAGACCTAACCGGCTTTGTTCTTCCCGTTCTCGACGACAGCAAGGCAAGCCCCGATACCCCCGTAATTCTGGTGGGTCAGACTGCCCTCTCCGGGGAAGCACCCGACCTCGCGGACAACGAATACGTCATCACTACCGGGGATGCTCTCCTCGCCTTCCACGGTTCCGATACCACTGCTCTCCTCACCGCGGTGAACCGCTTCGGCGAAACTTTGAATGAATCCGGAAAAAACGTCACCTTCACCCTCTCCGAACCCCAGCGCGGGGAAGTGAACACCACCCTCATGACCGCCATGAGCTTCAACATCTACTGCCAGCAGGTAGGCGAGCGGAAGGACATGGTGCTGGAGGTCATTCAGTCTTATATGCCTGACACCTTCGGCATCCAGGAAGCCACTCAGGAATGGGTAAACATCCTCAGCAAAAATCTGCGCGACACCTACGCATGGGTCACCGAAGGCAGAGATGGCGGCAGCAGAGGCGAGCATAACTCCATTTTCTACAACAAGGACAAGTTCAAGCTAATTGACAGCGGCACCCGTTGGCTCTCCGACACGCCCGACAAGGTCTCCCGGGTTGAAACCTCCACCTACAACCGGATTTTCACTTACGCTCTTCTTGAAAGAAAGTCCGACGGCGTGCAGATCATGGTGATCAACACCCACTTTGAGCACACCGGAGAGGAGGCTCGGATTGCACAGGCAAAGGTTCTGGCACAATTCATTGAGGAAAACAGCCAGTACCCCATCGTCCTCACGGGGGACTTCAACGACACCGCCGGCGCAAAGTCCCATCAGACCATTCTGGGAACGGGGCTCGTCTCCTCCTCCACCATCGCCGCTGAAAAAGAAACCGTCCTCACGTTCAACGGCTTCGGGGACTCCTCCTCCGTCATTGACTTCATCTTCGTCTCCCCCGACACCATTACGGTGAACAAATACGAGGTGTTCGAGGAAAAGATCGACGGTCAGTATCCCTCCGACCACAACGCCATCGTGGCAGAATACATCATTGCCAAATAACCGGGAAAAGACTGCATCATGAATCAACACAACACCGTCAAACGCGCGTTTTTTGCCGCCCTGCCCCGAACCCTCCCCGTATTCGCAGGCTACTGCTTTCTCGGGATGACCTATGGCATATATCTGAACACCTCGGGACTTCCCGCATGGTTCCCTCTCCTCATGTGTCTCACCATATTCTCCGGCTCCGCGGAAATTATCGCCGTGGGACTGATGCTTGAGACCTTTAATCCCCTCGGTGCCTTCTTCATTGCTCTGATGACGGGAGCGCGGTACCTGTTCTACGGCATCTCCATGTTAGATAAGTATCGCGGAACCGGGTGGAAAAAATTCTACCTCATCTACGGCATGGTGGACGAGAGCTTCTCCATCAATCTGCAGTCCGTTCTCACCCCTGACGTGAACCGGGGATGGTTCTACTTCTTCGTGACCCTCCTCGATCACCTGTACTGGATATTCGGTGCCGTTTCCGGCGGACTCATCGGCTCCTTCATCGGATTCAGCACGGAGGGACTGGATTTTGTTATGACCGCCATGTTCGTGGTGATTTTTCTGAACCAGTGGATGGCGGAAAAACGCCATCTCAGCGAGCTCATCGGCGTTCTCGCCTCCCTCGGCTGTCTCATTCTCTTCGGCGCGGACCGCTTCATCATTCCCACCATGCTGGGAATCCTCGCCGCTCTTACCCTTCTGAAAAAGCCCCTCAGCACGATGGCGGAGGAAAACGAGGCGTACAATATTGCCCGTTTTGAAAAGATTGAGAAAAAGGAGGAAGCCGTACGATGACTCTTGCCGAACAGCTTATCACCATCGCCATGGTTTCCCTTGGTACCATGACCATGCGCTTTCTCCCCTTCCTCATTTTTCCCGCCGGCAAGCCCACCCCCAAGTACGTCCAGTATCTCGGCAAGGTGCTCCCCGGTGCCATTTTCGGGATGCTGGTGATCTACTGTCTGAAAAACGTCAGCCTCATCGCAACCCCGCACGGGATCCCCGAATTCATCGCCGTTGCCGTGGTCGTGGTGCTCCATCTCTGGAAAAAGCAGATGATCCTCTCCATGGCAGGCGGAACCCTCGTCTACATGGCACTGGTACAGTTTGTATTCTGACCTCACACCGCACAGTTTTGGAACAATCGATGTCTCTTCCGGCATCCGTTTCAAATTGTGCGGTATTTTCTTGCATTTCCCAAAAGGAGGCTCTCTATGAAACGCTACCTCAACGAAAACTCGACGGTCACAAAATCCTGACCTTTTTCCGTTACTCCCAATTCGACAATGTGTTCCCGGATGAACGCTGTATTCATAAGGCTCCCTCCGGGAGGGAGCTGTCATCGAAGATGACTGAGGGAGAGTGCGTAAACGTAAAATTCAACTGAATTATATAGTTGCGCAGGCTCCTTCCACCACTTCGTGGTCCCCCTCCCTCTCGGAGAGAGGCTTGGGTGAGTCGTAGATTTCAGCGGGAACACAAAAGGTAATTGGGACTTCCGTTATGTAGACATTTTTGCCGAACCGGGTACCGTCCTACATCGTGTCACGCCCCACCAATTAAGCCCTGACCCAGGCAAACGAACGCTGGTTCTCACACGACCATCCCCGCGAAAAAACAAAAACCGGACCTCTTAGATCCGGCTTTGTTTTTGCGAAGAAACGCACAAACGGTGCGCGGGTGTAGGTAAAAACGCAAAAAAGGTGCGTAAACAGGGATAAAAGTGCACCATGCCGTAAATTGGAATATGTA